>NZ_DASVSI010000096.1:0-3381 GCF_036388155.1 Hymenobacter sp.
TTCGTCGCGGCCACACGTGATGGCCTCCTGCCAACGGTTTTACCAGGGTATTTCGCCGGTTTCCGGGTTGTGTTCCTCGCTGAAGAACTTGCCGGTCGGGCCATTGGCGTCAATTAGGGCATATTTTACTACGCGGGCGGCGGCATCGGGCACGCTGCCGGGGCCGCTGTGGCCGTTGAAATCGGTGGCGGTGTAGCCGGGGTCCACGGCGTTTACTTTGAATGGGGTGTCGCGCAGCTCATACGCCAGCATGATGGTGTACATGTTGAGCGCGGCTTTGGACGAGTTGTAGGCCGCCACCTTAACGTCGTAATATCTCCAGGACGGGTCCGCGGTCAGGCTCACCGAACCCAGGCCCGAGGTTACGTTCACAATGCGGGGCTCGGCCGATGCCCGCAACAGGTCCAGGAAGGCCTGCGTCGTCTCGACCACGCCGAATAGATTGGTGTTGTAGACGTCTTTGAACACGGCCACGTTGGTGGCAACGGCGGTTTGGGGCAGGCCCCCGCTGATGCCGGCGTTGTTGATGAGCGCATCCAACGCGGTTGTTTTCTGGCCGACGGCCTGCCGGGCGGCTTGGATGGAGGCGCTATCGGTTACGTCCAGTTGAATGGGCTCGACTTGGGTGAGGCCTTCGGCGTGCAGCTGGGCCACGGCCTGCTCGCCGTTTTGGAGGTTGCGGCTGCCGAGGTACACGTAATAGCCGTGCTGCAGGAGCTGGCGGGCCGCTTCGAAGCCAATGCTTTTGTTGGCGCCGGTGATGAGGGCGTATTTCATGGGAAGAGGTTGCGGTTGCGTTAATTGAACAGCACAAAAGTCCCCCACGCCCCCACGGGGCCATAACGAGATTCAAACGAAAGTGTAAGAAATTCAAACCACCGGCGGTGGGGCAGCAGCGGCGTGGCTCTGATTGAAGAAGGCGCGCAGGGCCGACGGCGTGGTGCCGGTTTGCTTCTTGAAGAAGTTGTTGAAATAGGTCGGGTACTCGAAGCCCAGGGCGTAAGCGATTTCGGCGGTGCTCCAGCTCGTGTGCATCAGCAGGGCCTTGGCTTCGTGTATCATGCGCTCGGCGATGTGCACGGAAGTGGGCTTGCCGGTGAGCTCGCGCACGGCCCGGTTCAGGTGATTGACGTGCACCGAGAGCTGGCGGGCAAAGTCGCCGGGGGTGCGCAGCTTCAGGCCGTGGGTGGGCGAGTCGATGGGAAACTGCCGCTCCAGCAAGCCCTGAAACAGGGCCGCGATGCGCGTGGCGGCGTTGGGGTGCTGGTAGTAGCAGGCCTGCGGTTGCAGCTTCAGCGCCTCGTGAATGAGCAGGTTGAGGTAGTTGCGTATCACCTCCTGCTGGAAGACGTAGCCCGAATTCAACTCCTGCAACATCTTGCGAAAGAAGTAGCTCAGGTCAGCGTACTGCGTGTCGTTTACCAAATACACCGGGTCGGAGCCGAGCCGGAACAGCGGCGACTCCTGCAAGCTGGCGGCGCGGTCGTTCACGATGAGGAATTCCTCGGTGAACATGCACAGGTAGCCGCCCTGCTCTCCCGAAATGGGCTCCCAGGAGCAGGGAATCAGCGGGTTGGAAAATACCAGCGCAGGCCGGTCAATGAGTACGCCGCGGGTGGCGTAGTTGTAGCGGCTGCTGCCGGTGAGCAGCGAAATCTTATAGTAGTCGCGCCGGCCAAAGGTGAGCTTGCGGGCGCTAAACTCCTCGCGGGCGTACACATTGAAACAGTCGGTTGCGACGATTTCCGGCAGTGGGCGGGCGGGGGCTTCAGTGGTGCTTGGGGCAAGCGAAACAGCAGCGGTTGGCGTGGGCAGAGGCATGTCTCAAAAATAAGCAAATCAAACCGGAGGTTAGGTGGCAACATTTAACGCGCCTTGGTAGTCTGTGCTGGTATGAACTACATCGTGCAAGACGAGGAACTCGTGATTCAGCACTGGCCCGGCAAAGGCGCCTGGACCTATCACCTCGTCATTCCCAACTCCCGGGATATTCCCGGCACCTGGGGCCACATCAAGGTATCGGGCACAATTGACGACTATGAGTTCACGTCAAGAAATCTGGCACCGCTCAAAAACCAGGACAAGATGTTGTCCATGAATGCCGCTATCCGCAAGCACCTAGGCAAGCAAGCCGGCGACAAAGTCCGCGTCACAATGTACCGGGAGGTGGCCAACGCGCCAAGCAGTGCCGAGGCCGACATTCTCGCCTGCCTGGAAGACGCCGGCGTGCTGGCGCAGTTCCGCGCCCGCAGCATTGAGGAACAACAGGCCCTGCTGCGAGACGTGTTGTCTCAGCCGGATGAAGCCAGCCAGGAGAAGAGAATCTTGGCCGCTATTGCTACACTGTCGAAATAATTGGCTCGCTAGTCATTTGGCGAATAATTAGTTATATCAAAAAGCGGTTGAAGCCCCTGTAGTTTCAGCCGCTTTTAGTTCCTGCCGCGTCCATCGATATGCTTGGGGTTCCATCTGCACTTTGCGGTGTGCCACGGCTCTCCTGCCCAAGTTTCAACCTTTTCCTCGCACCTCCCACCAAGACTGATTAAAGCAAATTGAGTCGACTCGTGCGCATAGGAATTCAGGTCAGGCCGAGGACCGAAAAAATCAAAAGGCGATGAGAATATCGCATACGCCTGACCGTGTATCATCAAGTCAACTTCCATTGATGTGATGAGACTTACCAGACGCCAGCAGTCGCCTTCGTCGCCAACTGGCGAGCAATTGAACGACAATTCTGTGACTTCGAATAGTTTGAGAAGCACTGCGCCAATTGTTGGCGGGTTGCTATCGAACGTTACTTCGCTGCTGTAGGGGCCCATTATTACAAGCTCGTTGTTTGGATGTCAATATACCGCAAACGCAAAAGAGGCCGAAGCCCCCGTAGCCTCAGCCTCTTTTCGTTTCTACAGTAGGGTAGCAACAATTATATGTGAATGGCGCGGTTTTCCGTGGCAGGGAACTCCCACTCACCAATGATAATTCCGGTGCGCTTGATTTCCTGCACGAAAGGGTTCCAATCGGTGAACTGCTCGGGCGAGAAGGTATGCGGCTCGATGTAGAAGAAGGGCGCCCGGGCCAGTAAATGGGCCATGGGACGCACGTCAATGGGAGCAGCGCCGATGAAATCTACGCTCACGAGGGCCACGTCAATGTCCGATTCTTCGCGCTGCTCGTTGCGGGCGTACGAACCGAACACAACGACTTTTTGCAGCCGCAGGTCCAACTGCCGTAGCTCGGCGGCAAAACGCTGGGCCAGTTCTAGGGCAGAGTGCTGAGTAAACATTGGCGGAAGAGTTCGGTGTCGGCTAGAAGTTGTCGGGTGTAGGCTTCGGTGGCAATGCTGTAAACGGTACGTTGGTAATCAGGGTAACGTCCGTCCAT
>NZ_DASVSI010000097.1:0-4871 GCF_036388155.1 Hymenobacter sp.
TCGGCGGGCCGACCGGTTGTCGTTGAAGAGTCCGTTCTTGCGGAAACCGGTCGGCCCGCCTAGGGCGGGCGGACCGGCAGCGCGACCTCAGGAATGCTTAAAGCCTGTTGCTGCCACTTTTTTAAATAATAAAGCCCATCCTGCTGAGCAAAGTCAGCGCAGGACGGGCTTTTACGGAGCAGGTGTTCTATGTGAACGCCTACTTACACCAGGTTTTTCTTGATGTAGGCCATGCTCTGGGTCACGCTGTCGAAGGGCGAGCCGGGGGTGGAATCCTGCTCCACAAAGAAGTATTCCATGCCAGCCAGTTTTGCCTGAGCGAATATCTTCTTGAAGTCGATGCTGCCGTTGCCGACTTCGGTGAAGAATTTCTTTTCCGTCTTGTCCATGTCTTTCACGTGCCAGAGCGGGAAGCGGCCGGGGTGCTGCTGAAACAAGGTCAGCGGGTCTTTGCCGGCCTTGGTTACCCAGTACAGGTCGAGCTCCATTTTCACCAGTTTCTTATCGGTGGCCAGCAGCAGGTCGTAGGGCAGCTGGCCGTCCTGGCCCATGAACTCAAAGTCGTGGTTGTGGTAGCACAGCTGGATGCTGGCCTTCTGGCAGCGCTCGCCGGCCTTGTTGAGCTGGTCGGCCACGTACTTGTAGTGGTCCAGGCCGCCGCGCTCCGCCTCCGAGAGGTAGGCGCACACCATGTACTTCACGCCCGCGGCGGCGGCATCGTCCACGGCGCGGTCCCACTCGTGGAGCATGGTGCCCTTGGTGGGGGCGCCGTTTGTTTGCTCCTCGCCCAGCCGGTAGTGGCTGCTGGGCATAATCATGCCGTTTTTCTTCAGCAAGGCGGCAAATTCCTTGGGGGCCATGCCGTAGAACTTCTGGCTGCCGGTGTAGGTCGCGCCTTCCACCGAGTTGTAGCCAATTTTGGCCAGCTGCGCCAGCGTGCCCGCGGGGTCTTTCTCCATGGCCGCGCGCACGGTGTAGAGCTGCAAACCGATGTAGCGCTTGCTGGGCGCAGCAAGCAAGGACGGCGACACCAACAGGCCGGCCGACAGCAAAGCGGCCGAAGCCAGAAAATCTCGACGAGAAGTCATAGGGGGTGGGGTTAAGGAGTAACAGGTGTGAGCCAAACTGACTTTCAGCGGCTTATTGCAAAAGCGGGACCAATACTTAGGACCAGCCTTGCCGGTACTCGCGCCGGACAAAGCGGTTGACTTCGTCGAAGTTGGTGACGCGCAACTGCTGCGCGTCCCAGAGCAGCTCGATGCCGCGGCCGGGGTACTCCACGCCCGTGCCGCTGGCTTTGGGCCGCTGCAGGTCGTAGCCGCGAATGGCGAGGTTGGCCATGAGCAGCGCCTCGGTGAGCGGGCCGGCCGTTTCGAAGGGTGCGCTGACTTCTTTGTTGCCGTAGCCCGCCAAGCAGGCCTCCACCCATTGGCCGTAGTGGCCGTTGGCGCCGCCGGGCACGCGGGCAAGTTTCTGCTTGGTGCGTACTTCCTGGTTGCGCGAGAGGGGCAGCAGGCGCGGGTCGGCGGAGTAGGTGCTGGCCATCATTTTGCCTTTTTTGCCCACGAAGAGCACGCCGTTGCCGCCGTCGCCGAACTTCTCGTTCGGCCCTAATTCTTCCGGGCGTTCGGGCTGAATGCCGCCGTCCATCCAGTGCACAGTTACTTCGTGCTGGGTCTTCTTGGTTTTGGGAAACGTCAGGGTAACGTGGCTGGAGGGCGGGCAGCTGTCGGGGAAGTACCCGCGCTTGAACTCGTCGACGTACACGCTGCCCACGCTGGCTTGCACGGCGCTGGCGTACTGCAAGTCCAGCACCCGAAATGCCGCTTCCATGAGGTGGCAGCCCATGTCGCCCAAGGCGCCGGTGCCATATTCCCACCACCCGCGCCAGTTGAAAGGCACCAGCTTGTCGGAATACGGCCGGAAGGGTGCCGTGCCCAGCCACAGGTCCCAGTCCAGCCCGGCGGGCACGTTGGGGGCGGGGGGCGGCCAGGCAATGCCCTGCGGCCACACGGGTCGGTCGGTCCAGCAGTACACAGTGTGCACCTTCCCGATGACGTTGTCGTCGTACCATTCCTGCAGCTGCCGCACGCCGTCGTTCGAGGCGCCTTGGTTGCCCATTTGGGTCACCACTTTGTAGCGCTTGGCGGCTTCCGTGAGGGCGCGGGCCTCGTAGATGTCGTGGGTGAGGGGCTTCTGCACGTACACGTGCTTGCCCAGCTGCATGGCGGCCAGCGTCACCACGGCGTGGTTGTGGTCGGGCGTGGCCACCGACACGGCGTCGAAGTTCTTGGCTTCCTTATCCAGCAGCTGCCGCCAGTCCTTGTAGTACTTCGCGTTGGGGTAGGCCTGCACGGCTTTGGCCGCGCGGCGGTCGTCCACGTCGCAGAGGTAGCCGATGCGGACTTTGCCCGTTTTGGCAAACATTGCCAGGTCGCTTTCGCCCTTGCCGCCCACGCCCACGCCAGCCACCACCAACTGGTCGCTCGGAGCTGTGTAGCCACGGCCACCGAGCACGAAGCGGGGCACAATCATGAACGTGGCTGCCGCAGCAGCGCCCTGCGCTAAAAACTTACGGCGAGACGGTAATTCGGGAAGTTGGCTCATAGCGGGTGGGAAAAAAGACGATGAGGCGCAGTTGCTACTAGGGGCGAGGTGATTACTGGCGAAATTCAGCTTTTTAAAGCTATTCAAGTAGCCCGTCATGCAGAGCGCAGCGAAGCATCTCGCGTGTGGTAGTAACTCAATCGTGAAGACGAGGCCACGCGAGATGCTTCGCTGCGCTCTGCATGACCGTTCTTTTTGCTCATTTAAAAAGCTACTTCGTGGCTGGCAGCTCGCGAATCCAGATGTTACGGAAGCTCAGCGGCTCGCTTTTGTCGCCGTGGGCCTGCAGCTTGATGGGGGAGGGGCCGTGCGCCTGCTGGTAGCTGGCCTTGCCGATGTACTGCGTGGGGCCGGTGAGGGCCGTGTGGTTCTGCACCAGCACGCCGTTGAAAAACACCGTGGCGTAGGCGGGCGTCACCACGGCTCCGTTGGCGCCGAAAACGGGCGCCGTCCACACCACGTCGTAGGTCTGCCACTCGCCGGGCTTGCGGGCGGGGTTGGCCAGCGGAATGACCTGCTTGTAGATGCTGCCGGCCATGCCATTGACGTAGGTTTTATTCTGGTACATGTCCAGAATTTGCAGCTCGTAGCCCAGGTCGCCCTTGCCCGTGGAGGCCAGAAACAGGCCACTGTTGCCGCGTCCCTGCCCCGTGCCCGTGATGTTCGCCGGCACGCGCCACTCCAGGTGCAGCTGGTAGCTGCCGAAGCTGCGCTTGGTTTCGATGTTGCCCACGGCCTTGTTCACGGTGAGCACGCCCCCGGCCACGTTCCACTTGGCGGGCGTGCGGGTGTCGGTCGATACCCACTGGTCGAGGTTTTTGCCGTCGAACAGCACCAGCGCGTCGGAGGGCGCGTCGCTGCTGGTTTTGCCAGGCATCACCACGGCGGGCACGGGCTCGTACACTTCCGTGTCCTCCGGCTTGCCGGTTTGCTGGGCGTGGGCAGTGCCGAGGCTGCCGGCACAAAGGGCAAGCGCAAGAAGGTGGGATTTCATGCGGGAAGGGGGTTGAAGGGTGAGTAAATAGGTAAAAGAAGGGTCATGCTCATCTAGCGTCCGCTTGTCGAAGCACCTCGCGTGCAGGGTCTGTCATCCTCATCTGGCGTCCGCGCAGCGAAGGACCTTGTCACCAAAGAACTGCTAATGTTCTAACTCGATAAGGTCCTTCGCAAGCTCAGGATGACAAACGACTGGAGAAAGCAGCTTCGATTGCGCGAACGCCGGATGAGCAAGACTGCCAGCCGATTAGCTCTTTTATGCGTGTATTTACACGTCGCACAGCTGCACGGCTTTGCGCAGCGAGGCTATTTTGTCAGTCTGCTTGGGGATGAACTCCTGGGCCACGTAGCCTTTGAAGCCCGTGGCTTTGATGGCGCGCATGATGGCCGGGTAGTTCAGCTCCTGGGTGTCGTCGATTTCGTTGCGGCCCGGCACGCCGGCGGTGTGGTAATGGGCAATGTAGGCCTGGTTGTCGGTGAGCGTGCGGATGACGTCGCCCTCGTCAATCTGCATGTGGTAGATGTCGTAAAGCAGCTTAAAATGTTCAGAACCCAGCCTTTTGGCCAGCGCCACGCCCCAGGAAGTGCGGTCGCATTGGTAGTCCTTGTGGTTGACTTTGCTGTTGAGCAGCTCCATCACCAGCACCACCTTGTGCTTGGCCGCCAGCTCCACCAGCGGCGCCAGGCCTTTCACGGAATTGGCTAGGCCCGTTTCGTCGCTCATGCCGCGCCGGCTGCCGCTGAAGCAAATCAGGTTCTTGTAGCCGGCCTCGGCCACCCGCGGAATCATGGCCGCGTAGTTCTTCTGCAGCGTGGCGTGGAACTGCGGGTCGTTGAACCCGTCGGTGAGGTTGATTTCGGCGCCATTGCACATCGATGAGTCGAGCCCGTGCTTTTTCAGCGTGGGCCAGTCGGCCGGCCCCACCAAATCGATGCCCTTGAGCCCCATGCCCTTGGCCGCGACGCACAGCTGCTCCACCGACATGTCCTGGAAGCACCAGCGGCACACCGAGTGGTTGATGTTGCCCTTCAACGCGACATTTTCCATCTCCTTTTCTTCGGGCATAAATGAGCTCAGGCTCCCCACGGCACCGGCCGCCGCGGTGCTGGTCAGGATGTTTTTAATGGCCGTGCGGCGAGACGAGGGCGTAGGCATAAGCGAGGATTTAGGTGTTAAAAGCTGTCCTGATGAACAACCTTATTGCTAAGTACAAACGTCCTGTATTCAGAACGTCATGTAAATAGACCGTCATGTCGAGCGCAGCCGA
>NZ_DASVSI010000098.1:0-49655 GCF_036388155.1 Hymenobacter sp.
CTCGCTCGGGGCGGTAATCAATGATTAGTGGTAGCACGCGAGATGTCTCGGCTGCGCTCGACACGACGTTTTGATTTAATAAAGTAACCCTTCCCGTGAAACACCAAGTTGCTCGTATCCACCCCGCCGACAACGTTCTGGTTGCCCTCGTCGACTTGCCCATTGGCACCGAAGTGCCTTGGGAAAATGGCTTTGTGACCACTGCCGAGCCTATTCCGGCCAAGCACAAGCTGGCGCCGCTGGGCTTGAGCCCCGGCCAGCCCGTGACGATGTACGGCGTGCTCGTCGGCAAAGCCAAAGAAGTTATTCGTCCCGGCGGCCGCCTCACCACGGCCAACATGCAGCACGCCACCAACAGCTACGACGAACACGCCCAGCAGCGTGCCGCGTGGCAAGCGCCCGACGTGAGCGCTTGGCAGCAACGGACCTTCATGGGCTACCACCGTGCCGACGGCCGCGTGGGTACCGCCAACTACTGGCTCGTTATCCCATTGGTGTTCTGCGAAAACCGCAACATTCAGGTGCTTCAGGACGCCTTGATAACCGACCTCGGCTACGCTCGCCGCAAGAACTACCAGCCCGAAACCCGCAAGCTGCTCAGCCTCATGCAGGCCGGTAAATCAGTCGAGGAAATTCTGAGCGCTGACCTGGAAGCTTCGGCTGACACCGCCAAAAGCCAACGTCCTTTCCCGAACGTGGACGGCATTCGCTTTCTCTCCCACGAAGGTGGCTGCGGCGGCATTCGCCAGGATGCCCAAACGCTCTGCGGCCTGTTGGCCGGCTACATCACGCACCCCAACGTGGCCGGCGCCACGGTGCTTAGCTTAGGCTGCCAAAACGCGCAGGCCACCATGCTGCAGGAGGAAATTGCGAAGCGCGACCCCAACTTCAGCAAGCCGCTCTACATTCTCGACCAGCAGCAGCTAGGTACCGAGGAAAACCTCATCAGCACGGCCCTGCGGCAGACGTTTGCCGGCCTGATGATTGCCAACCAAGCCCGGCGCGAACCCGCTCCGCTGCGGGCCCTCAACATTGGCTTGGAGTGCGGCGGCTCCGATGGGTTCTCTGGCATCTCGGCCAACCCGGCGTTGGGGCACGTGTCTGATATGGTAGTGGCCTTGGGTGGGTCGGTGATTTTGGCCGAGTTTCCGGAGCTGTGCGGCGTGGAGCAGGAACTGGTGGACCGCAGCGTGGAACCAGCCATTGCCGAACGGTTTAGCAGTCTGATGAAGGCCTATGGCGACAGCGCTGTGGCCGTGGGTTCGGGCTTCGACATGAACCCCTCCCCGGGCAACATCCGCGACGGCTTGATTACCGACGCCATGAAGTCGGCTGGTGCAGCCCGCAAGGGCGGTTCGTCGCCGGTAGTGGCCGTGCTTGATTACCCAGAACTGGTCACCAAGCCCGGCTTGAACCTGCTGTGCACACCCGGCAACGACGTGGAATCGACTACGGCCGAAGTGGGCTCGGGGGCCAATATCGTGCTGTTTACCACCGGCTTGGGCACGCCCACCGGCAACCCCATTGCGCCAGTGGTGAAAATTTCCAGCAACACGGCCCTGGCCAAGCGTATGCCCGACATCATCGACGTGAACACCGGAACGGTGATTGACGGCGAGGAAACCATTGAGCAGGCCGGCGAACGCATTCTGGACTATGTCATCCGGGTGGCCAGCGGCGAGGAAGTCGCCGCCGTGCGCCACGACCAAACCGACTTCATTCCGTGGAAGCGCGGCGTCAGTCTATAAGCGGCGTCAGTCTATAAGATTAAGATAATCACAAAGGAAAGTCATGTCGAGCGCAGCCGAGACATCTCGCTCGGGTCGTCTTCACGATTGGTTTACTACCACACGCGAGGTGTCTCGGCTGCGCTCGACATGACGGACTGATAATTATTTACGCAACCGTTTTCACTAATAAATAGCTAAATCAGGAGTCTGCATGAGAGTTTGGGTCCTTGCACGGACCTACCTTCGGCTCCTGAAAATGTAGCATTCATTGGGGTTCGCCCTGCATTCTTCGTTGACCATGAAGCCTTTCCTTTCCGACGACTTCCTGCTGCAGACGGCCACGGCTAGCACGCTCTACCACGAGTATGCCAAGCAGATGCCCATCATCGACTACCACAACCACCTGCTGCCCGACCAAATAGCGGAGGACAAGCAGTTCGAGAACATCACCCAAATCTGGCTCTACGGCGACCACTACAAGTGGCGCGCCATGCGGGCCAACGGCATCCCCGAGCGCTACATTACCGGCGATGCTTCGGACTGGGAGAAGTTCGAGAAGTGGGCCGAAACCGTGCCCTACACCCTGCGCAACCCGCTCTACCACTGGACGCACCTGGAGTTGCAGCGCTACTTCGGCATCACGGAGCTGCTGAACAAGGATAGCGCCCGCCGCATCTACGACGAGTGCAACGCCAAGCTGCAAACGCCCGAGTACTCGGTGCAGAGCTTGCTGAAAAAGATGAACGTGGAAACGCTCTGCACCACCGACGACCCGGCCGATTCCCTGGAACACCACCAGGCGCTGGCGGCTGCGGACTTCGGGGTGCGCGTGCTGCCCACCTTCCGGGCCGACAAGGCCATGGCTGTGGACGACGCACCCAGCTACAACGCCTACCTGGACAAGCTGGGCAAAGTAGCCGAGGTAGAAATTCGCACGTTTGCGGACTTGGAAACGGTGTTGCGCCGCCGGCACGACTTCTTTGCCAGCGTGGGCTGCCGGTTATCGGACCACGGCTTGGAGCAGATTTATGCGGCGCCTTACACCGCGGCTGAAATCGAAACCAGCTTCTCGAAAATCCGCGGCAGCAGCGAACTGACCAGCGTAGAGAATATGCAGTTCAAGTCGGCCATGCTGGTGCTGCTAGCTGAGATGGACTGGGAAAAGGGCTGGACGCAACAGTACCACATCGGCGCGCTGCGCAACAACAACTCGCGCATGCTGCGTGAACTGGGCCCCGACACGGGCTGGGACAGCATCGGCGACTTCCCGCAGGGCCGCGCCCTCTCCACCTTCCTCGACCGTCTCGACGGGCAGGATAAGCTGGCCAAAACCATCATTTACAACCTGAACCCCGCCGACAACGAGTTGATTGCCACGATGATTGGCAACTTCAATGACGGCTCGGTGGCGGGTAAAATTCAGTTCGGTTCCGGCTGGTGGTTCCTCGACCAGAAAGACGGCATGGAGAAGCAAATCAACGCGCTTTCGAACATGGGCCTGTTGAGCCGTTTCGTGGGCATGCTCACCGATTCGCGCAGCTTCTTGTCGTACCCGCGCCACGAGTATTTCCGCCGCGTGCTGTGCAACCTATTCGGCAACGACGTGGAAAATGGCGAACTGCCCGCCGACATGGAATTGCTCGGCCGCACCGTGCAAAACATCTGCTACGGCAACGCCAAGGAGTACTTTGGCTTCGGCAAAGTGGCCGAAGCAGCGGTTGTAACGGCGTAGTTGCTGAATGAAAATACCGTCATGCAGAGCGCAGCGAAGCATCTCGCGTGCTTCAAGTAATTAGTTTGCTCGAGCGAGATGCTTCGCTGCGCTCTGCATGACGGTCCAAATACCCAATCCACCTCATAGAATGAAGCAAGTTGTCACGTTCGGCGAAATCATGATGCGGCTTTCGCCGCCGCTGAATAATCGGTTCGCGCAAACCCAGCGCCTCGAAATCACCTACGGCGGCGGCGACGCCAACGTGGGTGCCTCGCTGGCCGGCTTGGGCGTGCCCGCCGCTCACGTTACTTGCTTTCCGGCCAACGACCTGGGCCACGCCGCGGCCCAGCACTTCCGCGCCCTGGGCGTGAACATGGACGCGACCGTTTTCCAGGGCGACCGCCTGGGGCTGTATTTCCTGGAAGTGGGAGCGGGGATGCGCCCCAGCAAGGTGGTGTACGACCGCGCTAACTCGGCCTTTGCTTATCTCGACCCGGCGGCCTTCAACTGGGATGAAATCCTGAAAGACGCCGGCTGGCTGCACTGGACGGGCATCACGCCCGCCGTATCGGCTGCTTCGGCTGAGGCCACGCGCCAGGCCATTGCCGCCGCGCGCCGCTTGGGCATCACCGTATCGGCCGATGTGAACTACCGCCGCAACCTGTGGCAGTACGGCCAAACGGCGCAGAGCGTAATGACAGAACTGGTGGCGGGCTGCGACGTGATTGTGTGTTCCGAGAACGACGCCGACGACTTGTTCGGCATCAAGCCCTTACCCGGCACTGACAACAAGTTCGTGTCGATGGCCCAGCAGGTAATGGCGCAATTTCCGCAGGTGAAGCAGGTCATCACCACCCGCCGCAAAACCCACAGCGCTTCGCACAACGGCCTGAAAGGCTTGTTCTACGACGGCCAACAGTTCCTCGAAACCATCACCTACGACATCAACCCCATCGTCGACCGCATTGGGGGCGGCGATGCGTTCATGGCCGGCTTCATCTACGGTTCGCTGGCCTACACCAGCCCCCAACAGGCCCTTACCTTCGGCGTGGCGGCTTCGGCCCTCAAGCACACCGTGCACGGCGACATCAACCTGGTCACCGTGCCCGAGGTGGAAGACATCATGCGCGGCAACACCAGCGGCCGCCTTTTACGCTAAGCTATTAAAAGAAAAGAACGTCATGCTGAGCGGAGTCGAAGCATCTCTACCTCAATACTAATTAATTACTTGTACTTGCGCGGTAGAGATGCTTCGACTGCGCTCAGCATGACGTTCTTCTTAATTTTTATTCTGATTAAAAGCAAATGCCCCGACATAACGCCACCGATACCCTTGCCACGCTGCTCCGCCACCCGGTGGTGCCGGTGTTTTACCACGCCGATGCGGCGTACACCCAGCGCATCCTGCAGGCGTGCTACACCGGCGGCATCCGCGTGTTTGAGTTTGTGAACCGTGGCGAGCGGGCGCTGGACGTGTTTCGGCAGCTGCAGGACTTTGTGCGCCAGCAGTGCCCCGACATGGTGCTCGGCATCGGCACCATTTACAAAGCCGCCGAAGCCGAGCTGTTCATTGCGGCGGGCGCCGAGTTTGTGGTGCAGCCGCTGGCCACTGCCGAAGTAGCCGCGGTTTGCAACGCCCACGACATTCCCTGGCTGCCTGGCGCCCTCACGCCCACCGAGATTTACAACGCCACCGAGATGGGCGCTGCGGTGGTGAAGATTTTCCCCGGCAATATTGTCGGCCCCGACTACGTGAAGGCCTTGCGCGGCCCCATGCCCCACGTCAAACTGATGGTGACGGGCGGCGTGGAGCCCACCCAAGAGAGTGTCAGCGCCTGGTTTGGCGCGGGCGTGAATGCGGTGGGCATGGGCTCGCAGCTCTTCAAGAATGCCGACGACACCGATGCCTTGGCCGCCCGCATTGGCGAGCTGATGCAGTTTGTGGACACGCTGAAAAAATAGTCGCCGCCGGTGCGTGCCCCGCGCCGCTGGTTAGTTTTTGAGTATTGCCCTGGTTTCAAATTCCCGAACTCGATGAACCCTACTTCCGCACAAGCGCCGCCCGATTCCCCGCTGGCCACGGCCAACGCCGTCATAGGCAAGTTTCGCTGGACCATCTGCGCTCTGGTGTTTTTTGCCACCACCATCAACTACCTCGACCGGGCGGTTATTTCGCTGCTGAAGCCCTACCTCGAAACGGAGTTTAAGTGGAATTCGGGCGACTACGCCAACATCGAAATTGCCTTTAAGCTGGCTTATGCCATCGGCATGGTGGGCGCCGGCCGCATCATCGACAAGCTGGGTACCAAGCTGGGCTACGCCCTCTCCACAGCGCTGTGGAGCATAGCAGCCATGGGCCACGCGCTGGTGAGCAGCACGATGGGTTTTGGCATTGCGCGCGGCTTTTTGGGCATCACCGAAGCCGGTAACTTTCCAGCGGCCATCAAAACCACGGCCGAGTGGTTTCCGCAGCGGGAGCGGGCCCTGGCCACAGGCATCTTCAACTCAGGCTCCAACGTGGGTGCCATTGTGGCGCCGCTCACCGTGCCGCTCATTGCCGAAAACATTGGCTGGAAATGGGCTTTTCTGATAACTGGCGCGCTGGGCTTTGTCTGGCTGGTGCTGTGGATGAAGTACTACGAAACGCCCGCCAAGCACGCGCGCCTGTCCAAGGCCGAGTTCGACTACATCAACGCTGACATTCCCGCGGGCCTGCCAGCCGAGGGCGTGACGGAAGAAAAACCAAAGGCTTCGTGGGTCACGCTGCTGGGATTCAAGCAAACCTGGGCCTTCGTGATTGGCAAATTCCTAACCGACCCCATCTGGTGGTTCTACCTGTTCTGGTTGCCTGATTTTCTGGGCAAGCAGTACAACCTCAAGGGCACGGACATTGCCCTGCCGGTGGCGGCGGTATACGTCCTGTCGAGCATTGGCAGCGTGGGCGGCGGCTACCTGCCGATGGGCTTCATCAAGCGCGGTATGCCCGCGTTTCAGGCCCGCAAAACAGCCATGCTCGTCATTGCTTGCTGCGTGTTCCCCATTGTGTTTGCGCAGTGGCTGGGCCAGATGAACATGTGGCTTGCGGTGTTCGTCATCGGCATTGCCGCAGCCGCGCACCAAGCCTGGAGCGCTAACATTTTCACCACCGTGTCGGACATGTTTCCGAAACGGGCCGTGGGCTCGGTTACTGGCATTGGCGGTTTTGCGGGAGGTATGGGCGGCATTGCCCTCACGGCGCTGGTGCAAAAGCGCATGTTTGTGCACTTCGAAAGCATTGGCCAACTCGACAAGGCCTACTACATCATGTTCTTCATCTGCGGCGGGGCCTACCTGCTGGCCTGGGTGCTGATGTTCACGCTGGTACCGCGCATGGAGCCCATCAAGCTCGACGACGAAAACTAACCTCTAACGAGTTGTCAGTTGTTGGTTGTTAGTTGTCAGGGCGTTCTCGCTAACAACTGACAACCAACAACTAACAACAACCCTTTCTCCGATGAAAAAACTGATGACCTTGGCCTTGCTGCTGGTGTTAGGCCTGGCCGCAGTGGCAAACTCACCCGCCGACGACAAAAACGCCAAAGCTGTAAAGGAAGTGGAAGCGCTGGAGCGCCAGCGCTTTGCGGCGCAGGTGAGTAAGGACTACGCCTTCCTGGAAAAAGTATTCGCCGACGACTTGGTGTACACGCACTCCAACGGCAAGCAGAACGACAAGAAGGAGTACATCCAGAGCATTCGCGACGGCAAAAGCGTGTACGACAAGATTGATGTGGAAAACATCAACGTGCGCGCCTACAACGACGGCAAAGCCGCCGTGGTCAACGGCCAGATTGTGATTTACCAGCCCAACAAGCCCGACGGTACGCCCAACATGGCGCACATCAAGTACGTGGTGGTGCAGGTGAAGAACAAGCAAGGCTGGCAGGTGGTGCTGTGGCAGTCGCAGAAACAAGCTTCCTGATGTGTAGCGCGGACTCTGTAAGTCCGCGCGAACAACACCCCAACGCCCCCGCGGACTCGCAGAGTCCGCGCTACATGTCCCACCCATGTCACAGACCACTGAAAATACCCTGGCCACGCCCGTTGGCACTACTCTGGAGCGCTACATCATGCGCAAGCAGAGCGAATTTGCTTACGCAACTGGCGAGTTGAGCCAACTGCTGCGCGACATTGCGCTAGCCGGCAAGATTGTGAACCGGGAGGTGAACCGCGCCGGTCTTTCCCGGATTACGGGCGCCATGGGCGGCGAGAACGTGCAGGGCGAGAAGCAGCAGAAGCTCGATGTAGAAGCCAACATTCGTTTCATCCGCGCGCTCACCAACGGCGGCGAAGCCTGTGCCGTGCTCTCCGAAGAAGACGAGGACATTATTCAAACCGGCAACAAGAACGGCAAGTACGTGGTGGCCATCGACCCGCTCGACGGCTCCTCCAACATCGACGTGAACGTGAGCATCGGCACGCTGTTCAGCATCTACCGCCGCGTGTCGCGCATTGGCGGGCCGGCGCGCAAAGAAGATTTTTTGCAGGGCGGCCGCGCCCAGGTGGCGGCGGGCTACGTGCTGTACGGGTCGAGCACCATGCTGGTGTACACTACGGGCCACGGCGTGACGGGCTTCACTTACGAAAACTCGTTGGGCGAATTCTTCCTCTCGCACCCCGACATCAAAATTCCGCGCCAAGGGCCGGTCTTTTCCTGCAACGAGGGCAATTGGTTTGACTACCCCGAGTTTGTGCGCACGTTTCTGATGACGTGCAAGGAGCGCCGCCTGACGGCCCGCTACGTGGGCTCGCTGGTAGCCGACTACCACCGCAACCTCTTCACCGGTGGCATTTACATGTACCCGCCTACCGTGGAAAAACCCGGCGGCAAGCTTCGCCTGCTCTACGAATGCTACCCGCTGGCCTTCCTGATTGAGCAAGCCGGCGGCATGGCCGTGACCGGGGCCGACGTGGTGCTCGACGTGCACCCCACGACCGACCTGCACCAACGCGCCCCGCTGTTTGTAGGCTCAGCCGATTTGGTGGAGGAACTCCAGGCAGTGGCTGCCCAGTAGAGTAGCAAATCGGCTGAGCCTCAATGAAAAGTTAGGCCATGTTGCCGAGACGCTATGAATGCCTCGCGACAGGAGCTTCCAGCAATTCGTTTTGCCAGAGCAATTGCTCGGTGGTGATGGGGTAGAGTACACCCTGACGAATGGTTTCAAACACGGCCTGAAACAACCCCAAGTAATTGCCAGGGGCTGCAGCGTCAGGCTGCGTAGTGAGGTTGCCATCGGGACCAGCTAGCGTGAGGCGGCCCTCTTGGCCGGGCGTCTCGCGGCCGTATTCAGGCGAGAGTGGCGACATACCTTGTAGCAGTTGGGTTTCCTGCGGGTCGGTGCGGTCTTTTTGGTAGCTGCCCAGGGTGCCATGTAGCACGTAGGCCGGGCCAGGCGCCGCCACAAGCAGGCTAGAAGTCAGCCAGACGTTTAGGCCAGCTGGATAACGCAGAAGCAGGGAGAAGAAATCGTCGACCTGACTGGCCGCCCGGTGCCGCCCGGTGGTTTTATGGACGCTGAGCGGCCGGCCAAATAAACTGATGGCTTGGTCTACCAGGTGCGGGCCCAAATCATAGAGCAGGCCACTGCCGGGCACAGGTTCCTCTTTAAACTTCTTGGAGTTGAGGGCCGGCTTGTAGCGGTCGAAGCGCATGTGCACCTCGATAAGTTGGCCAAGCTGGCCGCTCTCAATCACCCGGCGCACGGCGCCAAAATCGGTGTCCCACCGGCGATTCTGGTAGGCCAGCAAGTGCCGACCCATGTGGAGGGCAAAGCCCCACAGCTCTTGAGCCTGAGCCGCCGAAGTGGCCACCGGCTTTTCCAGCAGCACATGCTTGCCGGCACGCAGGGCTTGCTCGGCCAGTTCAAAATGCGTGTGGCTGGGCGTGTTCACCACCACAAGCTCGATGGCCGGGTCGGCCAGCAGGTCGGGCAGGCTGGCGTAGCTCCGAATACCAGGGTAGTCGCGCTGCATGCGCTGCTCGTTCCGCTCCAGCACGGCTTGCAATTCGAAGCCGGTGTGGGCCGTTAGAAAGGGGGCGTGAAAAAGCTTGCCCGACATGCCGTAGGCCAGCAATGCGGTACGAATGGGAGCGGTGGTCATGTGTCAAAATAACGGGTTGTGTCGTTGATGAATTAGTGTGTAGCCGTTTCAGAACCCTGAAACTGAACGGTTATTCACCCGGAAGCATTTGTCAATTGGGACAATACGAGGGTGACAAAAATGGCATTATCAAGAAAGTAATTGATTATCAGTGGATGTTTCGCACTTAGACAAATGGGGAGTAAATTACTTTTTTGATTCTGCCTAACTTGTACCGGTTTTTTAGCGCGCCGCGGGGCACTATCTTCCGCACCAAGCGTTTGCGTTGAAAAAGCAGCCCGTTGGGCAGCCTTTGCGTCGTTTTACTTCTACCACCGGCTAGCATTCGGCCAGCCAACCCATTACCTATATAATCGGGGCAGCTCGCAGTAGGCGGAGCAGGCCACCATTCCAGTTCAACTAGACTTTATGAAGCAATTAGTTCTCTTAACGGCGTGGGTAGGTATGTTCTTGGGTGACCAGCTGGCGGCTCAGGCGCAAACCAAAGCTCCGGCGCCGGGCGCGGCAGCACCCGCCGCCCCGCCGGCATACCGCGTGGGCAAGCTCTCGACCGACCCGGCCCAGTACATCGCCGACGTGCAGAGCATGATGGCCGCCACCAACAACGCCGCGGCCAAAGCCACCGCCGCGCGCCTAAAAGAACTATGGGCTTCCAATCGCCTCACCGCGTCGCAGCAGGCCCGCATCGTGGCGCTGTCGCAGGCAATGCTGGCAAAGAAATTCCGGCCCCGGCCGCACTTCGAAACCTTGTTTGGCGCCATTCTCGGTGGGGCCACCACGGCCAAGCTCAGCGACGCCCAGATGGACCAGTACCTCGACGTATTTGGCCAAACCCTGGAGAAAGAAGCTCCGCAAGAAACCGAGAAGTTTATGGCCAGCACCAACCGTTTCCTGAACGGTGGCTACCTCTACCGCTCGGGCTATAGCCGCCTGCGGGCCGTAGGCGGCACGGTGTCGTTTGCTTACTCGCCCATTGAGGCACCGGTTTCTAACCTAGAGTTTGGGGCACCGGCCCCCGCGCCGAAACCAGAACCTTTACCGGCCGCCAAACCTGCTGCCAAGCCAGTAGCCGCCAAAGCACCGGTGAAAGCAGCCCCCAAACCCGCTCCAAAGAAGAAAGCCAGCAGCAGCGGCTGGGACACGGCCGACCTGTGGTCGTCGCCCTCCGGGGGCGGCTGGGGCGACACCGACGACGGCTGGGGCGCGCCCGTGAAAAAGAAAGCACCCGCCAAAAAGCCCGTCGCGAAAGCCGTCGCCAAGCCTGCGCCCGCGGCCGCCAAGCCCGCCGAACCGGTGGTGAAGGCGTCTGATTTTGACGCGCCCACGGCCTCGTTTACGCCCTCGGCAGTGCCTTATGACGACTACCAGGCGCCGCCCGCTCGTGGTGCGGTGATGGTGATTAAGGACGCCGACTTGGTGGTGGCCACGGCCGGAGACTCGGTGGTGTTGAAAAAAGTGAGCGGCACAGCCGTGCCCAATTCGGGCCGGTTTTTGGCCACGGGCGGGCAACTGGCTTGGTCGGTGAAAGGCAACCCGGTAACGGCCGACATGACGGGGTTTGACTTTGACATGACCAAGCCCGAGTTCGCGGCCCAACCCGTGACGCTGACGTACCCGGCCGTGCTGGAAGCGCCCGTAAAAGGCGCGCTCAGCTACAAGAGCGTGCGCCGCAAGCCCAACGCCACCGACACGGGCTACCCGCGCTTCATCACCCTCACCAACGACGCCCGCATCAAAAATCTGGGCGAAAACATCAAATACCGCGGGGGCCTCTCGATGGCCGGCGGCAAGGTGCTAAGCGCGGCCCTCGACGGCTCGTTGTCCAACCTCACGGTGAGCCGCGACGGCAAGCCCAAGTTCAAGGCCGCGTCGCGGGCGTACGTGCTGGGCGACTCGCTCATCACGGCCAACCGCGCCGCCATCACCATTTACCAAGGGGCCAAGGATTCGGTGACGCACCCCGGCGCCCAACTCAAGTACGCCAAGGGCAAGCAGCAGCTCAAACTGTCGCGCGAGGAAGGCCTATACAAAAACACGCCTTATAGCGACTCGTACCACCAGATGGAAATCCGGACGGAGGCCCTGACCTGGAACCTGGCCCAGCCCACCATCGACTTCGCGGTATTGTCGTCGAAAAACCAGCAAACGGCTGATTTTGAGAGCAAGGAATTCTTTACCAACACCCGCTACCAACAGCTCAAGAGCATCAACCGGCTGCACCCCATGCAAATGCTGGTAGGCTACAGCCAAACGCACGGCGACGCCAAAACCATCAACGTGAGCGACTTGGCGGCGCAGCTCAAGACGTCGGAGCCCAACATGCGCAGCGCCATGGCCGGCTTGGCCCGCGACGGCTACGTGGCCTGGGCGCCCCAAACCGGCGAGGTGACCATCTTGCCCAAGGGCGCGCACTACGTGGCCTCGGCCCGTGACAAAAAGGACTACGACCACATCGCCATCAAGTCGCTCTCGGGCTCGGGCCGCAACGCTACCCTGAACCTGAACACCAACGAGTTGACGGTGCGCGGCGTGGAGCGTTTCAACTTCTCCGACGACTCGGCCACGGTGTTTGTGAAGCCGGACAGCGCCATCATCCGCATCCAGAAAAACCGCAACATCGATTTCAGCGGCACGGTGGTGGCTTCGGCCATGCGCTTCAAGGGCCGCGATTTTAAATTTGACTACGACGGCTTCTACGTCGACATGGCCAAGATTGACTCCATTGTTATTCGGAGCGAGGCCAAGGACGCCAAGGGCAAGCCCACTGGCAAAAAAGCCGACTTTGCCCTGACCAACAAGGGCAAGTTCTCGACGGGCCGCCTGTTCCTGAACGACCCCAAAAACAAGTCGGGCCGGAAGAAGAAGGGCCAGTACCCCGCTTTCGACTCCAAGAGCGGCGCCAACGTGTACTTCGGCAAGCAGGACGTGCTGGGCGGTGCCTACGACTCCACGATGGTGTTCGACATTCCGCCGTTCAAACTCGACTCGCTCAACGGCATCGGCAAGTCGGCCTCGGGCTTCGACGGCACGTTCCGCAGCGGCGGCATCATCCCCGACATCAAAACCAAGCTCACGGTGCAGGAAGACGGCTCACTGGGCTTCACCTACGACGTGCCCAAAGACGGCTTCCCGCTGTACAAGGGCCGCGGCCGGGTATACAATAAGGTAAAAATGGACGGCCGCGGCCTGCAAGCCGATGGCACCGTTAATTATCAGTCGGGCACGTTCACGTCAAACAGCTTCGTGTTCTACCGAGACTCGGTGGTGGCGGTGGGCAAGACCGGCGCCATTGCCGCGAAAAAGGCGGAAGGCGTGGACATCCCCAAAATGAGCCTGCCCGCGGGCTATGTCATGAACTGGGACGTGCGCCGCGATTCCATGTACCTGACCACGCCGCGCACCGGCGAGGCCATTCGCATGTACGCCACGGCCGACCAGAAAACCAAGACCGTTTCTTCGTACAACTTTAAAGGCACGGCCGTGCTGACGCCCAAAAACGCGGGCGGCGACGGCCGCCTCGACGGGCCGCAGTCGTTCATCAAGTCGCCCGCGTTTACGTTCAAGTCCGACAGCTACGCGGGGCGCAAGGCCACGATGAGCATCAAGTCGGCCGAGGCGAACAAGCCCGCTCTCACGGCCAACGACGTGGCGTTTGACTATGACTTGAAGCGCGGCTTTGCCGACTTCAAGCGCGAGCCCGGCAGCAAAGCCAGCATCGACCTGCCGTATTCGCGGTTCAAAACCACGCTGAGCGGCGGCCATTGGGACTTCAAAAAGAAGCAGGTGCAACTGCGCGTGGCGGCCAACGCCGACTCGACCAAGTCGTACTTCTACTCCACCAACCCCGACCAGCAGGGCCTGAAGTTTAAGGCATCGTCGGGCGTGTACGACCTGGCCAAGTACCGCATGCAGGTGGGTGGGGTGCCCTACATCGCCGCCGCCGACGCCTGGGTAATGCCTGACTCGGGCAAGGTCAGCATCGGGGCCAACGGCAAAATTCAGCGATTCAAAAACGCCACCGTTGTGCTCGATTCCCTGGCCAAGTTTCATCGTCTGGTGAAGGGCAACATCGAGGTGCTCTCCAAAGCCGCCTTCGCGGGCAATGCCGAGTACACTTTCAAAACCGCCCGCGATTCGGTGGCTTTGCGCTTCTCCAACTTCGAACCCGACCCGGCTGCGCTGCTGGCCAGCACCGACAAGGGCAAAGGCGTGCTGCGCCGGAAGAAAGACGAGTTTGGGTCCGGCACTGCTCCGGCGGGCCCGGCCACCGTGGCCACGGCCGTGGTCAATGCTACGTCTAAATTCCAGCTCACGCCCCGCATCGGCTACCGCGGCAACGTGCAACTGAACTCTCAGCGCCGGGGCTTTGCCTTCGACGGCGAAGTGCAGCTGCAGTTTGGTTCGGAGCGCAAGCTGGCCGAATGGGTGGCCGTGAAGGACTCCATCGACCCCAAGAACTTTAGCCTGAACCTGCAGGACATCAAGGCGGCCGATGGGGCCCCGCTGGTGACGGGCCTGTTCATGTCGGACCAGAGCAACAAGGTGTACCCGCTGTACGCCGCCACGCTGCCCAATTCTACCGACGTGGCCGTGTTTAAAGTGGACGGCAAGCTGCGCTACGACGACAAAAAGGGCCTGTACACCATTTCGCGCAACGACCCCACCGACGTGAACGCCTACGAGGGCTCGTCGCTCACGTACACCGACGCCACCAACTCGCTCAGTTTCCGTGGGCCGATGACGTTCATCAATTCCAATAAGGATTACAAGATGGTGGGCAGCGGCGTGGGCACCGCCACCCCCGACAGTGCCCGGTACGCCATCGACGCCTTGATGGGCATCGACATCAACATGCCGGTCAAGGCCATTGAGGTAATGGGCGCCGAGATGGCCAGCGTCACCAAAGGGTCGCCAGAGGCATTGGACGGCTCCACCAACGAGCTCTACAAGCTGGGGCAGTTCCTGGGCAACAAGGGCGTGGAGGCCTACACCATGCGCAAAGGCGCCGCCGACCCGCTCATGAAGCTCTCGCCCAAGCTGGCACACACCATCATGCTCAGCAAAGTGAACCTGCGCTGGAACGAGGAAAAGCGCGCCTGGTACTCGGTGGGCAAGCTCGGCATTGCCGGCATCGGCAAAACTCCTTTGAACGCCTTGATTGACGGCCACGTGGAAATCCGCCGCGAAAACTCCACCGACGTAGTGGAAATCTACCTTGAGCCCGAGCCCCAGACCTGGTATTACCTGAAGTACGCCAACAACCTGCTGCTGGCCAAGTCGCAAAGCGAGAAGTTCGACGCCGAGATTGGCAGCAAAGCCAAGGGCGACTACAACACCGCCACCAGCTACGGCGCCTTCCTGGGCGACTTCTCCGACGTCGATGCCTTCCGGTCGCATTTCCAGAAGGACTACCTGGGCAAGAGCGGCAAGCTAGCGGCCCGTCCGGCTGCGCCTGCGCCCAGCGGCTTCGACAGTGTTGAGAGCGGCAAGAAGAAGAAAAAGGGCAAAAACGAGGACGCCTTTGGCGCCGACGGCAGCGCCGACCCCGCCGCCGCGGCTGCTCCCGAGCCCACGAAGAAGAAGAAAAAGGCCAAGGCCAACGACCCCTTCGGTGATGGCACAATGGACGAGCCTGCCCCCGAGCCCGCCAAAACGGTAAAAGCCAAGGAAAAGGCTGCCGATGCACCCGCCCCCGCTACCGCCGCCGAGCCCGAGCCCAAAAAGGTGAAGACCAAGGAAAAGGCTGCCGACGAAGCACCGGCCTCCGAGCCGGCTCCTGCTGACGCCGGCCCTTCCAAAAAAGAGCTGGAGCGCCAAGCCAAAGAAGCCGAAAAGCAGAAAAAGGAGGACGAGAAAAAGGCCAAGGAGGAAGAGAAGCGCAAGAAAAAAGGTTCGGAAGACCCCTTCGGCGACAGCTAGAACCGCCGCTGGCCTGCGTCACTCAGAACGTCAAACAGGACGTCATGCTGGGCGCAGTCGAAGCATCTCGCCCGCAGTAGTAAACCAAGCATTAGGTTCACTACTGCGGGCGAGATGCTTCGACTGCGCCCAGCATGACGTTCTTTTGTTTCGTTAACGTTTATCTGGCACCGCATGAATTACCTCTATATCGCCCTCGCACTCGTTGCGGCTTACCTGCTTGGTTCCATTCCCACGGCGTTGTGGGTGGGGCGCCGCTTTTTCGGCCTGGCCGACATCCGGGAGCACGGCTCTGGCAACGCGGGCGCCACCAACACCTTCCGCGTGCTGGGCCCCAAAGCCGGTTCGGTGGTGCTGCTGATTGATGCGCTCAAGGGCTTTGTGGCGGCTTACTTCCTGCCCAATATTCTGTTGGCGCAAGGCGCCATTCCGGCCGAGCACGTGCTGTACTACCGCTTGGCCTGCGGGGTGCTGGCCATCGTGGGCCACATCTACCCGGTGTTCGCGGAGTTCCGGGGCGGCAAGGGCGTGGCCACCGTGCTGGGCATGATGCTGGGCGTGGCCCCCACCACGGTGGGGGTGTGCCTGCTGATTTTCATCGTGATGCTGCTTCTGTTTCGCTACGTGTCGTTGGCCAGCATGACGGCGGGCGTGGCTTTCGCGCTGTTGCAGCTTCTGCCCCAGTTTCGGCCGGCACAGCCCTTCATGGTGTACGTGGGCTTCGTGCTGGCCGCGCTGCTCGTGTACACCCACCGGGCCAACATCGGCCGCCTGCGTGCCGGGACGGAGAGCCGCGTGCCGCTGTTTGGGCGGAAGTAAACGAGCATAATCCCACCCTTTTATTGCAAAATGCCGTTGAGGTAGTCTTGGTTATGCGTTCAACCTTAGACTTCGCTCATGGTACGTCTGCTCGTCCTTCTGCTACTCGCCCTGCCCGCTGCCGCGCAGCAATCTAAAACGGCGCTGCCGGCCGAGCCCATGGGCTACCACTGGCAGCAGCTGCCCGAAGTGAAGGCCGCCATGCTGCTGCCCTACACCTGGAGTTACAAAGCCGATAGGAGCCCAGACGCGCAAGCGTACTTTCTGACGCGCGAAAGGATTATGCCGGGCAAGCAGTTCACCACGGGAATGTCGGTGAACGTGGTGCAGAAGATAAGCGCCAAATCCAAGCAGCGCGCGGCCGACTACGCCCAGGCGTTCAGCGCCCGCACCGGGCGCGGCGCCGGGCAGCAAGTGCTGGGCCAGGAAAACAAGGCCCAGGGCCCCTTGCGCATGTACGGCGTGCGCTACCGCGTAGCCAGCGACCCGGCCGGCCCCAAAATCATGCAGCAGTGGGCTATTGCCAACACCAGCACCGACACGTTCTACCTGCTGCTATTCGAGAGCCCCGAAAAAGACTGGGCCCAGGCCTGGAAGCTGGGCGAGACGATGATAACCCAGGTGCGGCTCGATGCCAACATGTAGCCGCGGCGCAGCTGCTTAGGCAATTGTGGTGGGTTATTTTTACGGTATGCGCCGTTTCTTATTTGCTTGGGTTGGGCTGATTTTGGCCACGGTAGTTGCGCAGCCAGTGGCTGCCCAGCGCTACGATGCTAAGCTGGCCACCTCGCCCGCTGGCTACAGCTGGCAGCCCTTGCCCAAGAACAAAGCTGCCGCCTTATTGCCCACCGGCTGGTACTACAAAGCCGAAGCCCAAAAAGGGGCCACCACCTACTACCTCACGCAGGAAGAAATAGGGGAGAGCGGCGAGTACCAAACGGGGCTGTCGCTGCAAGTGGTGCGCAAAGTTGCCGCCAAAACCAATCGCCGCGCCCCCGCCTACGCCGAATTCCTGATGCTGCGCACCGGCTTCGGCCCGGGCCAGCAGGTGCTGGACAAAACGGCTTCGGTGGAGGGGAAAATGCACCGGCGCGCCGTGCGCTACCGCGACGCCCCGCCCAACGCCGACGCCCGTGTAGTCTACCAAATGGCCCTGGCCAACGCCAAAACCGACACGCTCTACCTGCTCACCTTCGAGAGTCCCGAAAAAGATTGGGCCGAGGCTTGGAAACTGGGCGAGTTGATGGTGCGGGAGCTGGTGCTGGACTCGCGGCAGTAGCTGCCTGTGGCTAGGGCGGGCGGCCTACTCGCAGGCCCAGGCCCGGGCCAAGTCCACATCCGTGAACGACTGCAGCGTGAAAGGCATCTGTTGTTCGGCTGCTTCTTGGGCTTGGCCTATCAGCAGTTGATTGAGCGGGTCGAGGGCCTCGATGCGTGCAAACCGTTGCAAACCCACTTCAACCAACTTAGGCAGTATTTCGCTGGCAATCCACGCCAGGTCCACGGGCCGCACGGGGCCCAGCAGTCGGTCATCGGCTATCCAGCCGGTGATGCGGTGCTCACCGGCAAGGGCCACGCATTCTAGCGTGGCTTGGCGCAGGAGGGTGCTGCCCACAAAGCCCAGCCATTGGGCTTCGATGGCGCGCGAATTGCCCTCGTGCAGATATAGCTTCAAATAAGGGTAGGACGCCAAAAGCTGCATGCGGGAGCGTGAAGGCGGTGACAGGCGGGGCTGCATCTTTGGAACGGGCTTTGGGAAGTAAACGGGCCAAGTGGGAGTTGAGTTGGGGCACACCGCTCGCATCAGGTGGCCGCGCGTACTCATGCCGAGCAGACCCGTTGGCTGTACCATAGTAATATAGTGCTTTATTAGACACTGTAAGGCGTTTACCAGCTTTGTGTCCGGGGCAGTATTCCTGCAGCAAATAATTTATTTTGAGGCTTTTTTTCGTTGATTCGAGGTGCTTTCACTGCCAAAGCGCGAGTCTGATGCTTGAATTGTGGATATTGGTTTGACGCTTTACGGTGCTGTTTGCCGCCCGGGTACCTGCGAAGTACTGTTCTGTCACTGCCCGCTATTTTTACCGGTGCATTCCCAACCCCCTAACTCCCGCACTCCGCATGGCCCAGTACCTCGCCGATAACCAAACCCGCTTCCTCAACGAGCTCATGGACTGGCTCCGCATCCCGTCCGTTTCGGCCGACCCCAAGTTCAAAGACGACGTGTTGCGGGCCGCCGATTTCCTGAAAACCCGCCTCGAAGAAGCCGGGGTGAATAACGTGGAAACCTGCCCCACCGCCGGCAACCCCATCGTGTACGGCGACTATATCGTGGATGACAGCAAACCCACCGTGCTGGTCTACGGCCACTACGACGTGCAGCCCGCCGACCCCTACGAGCTGTGGACCTCGCCACCCTTCGAGCCGGTGATTAAGGACGGTCAACTCTACGCCCGCGGCGCCTGCGACGACAAGGGCCAGGTGTACATGCACGTCAAGGCCTTCGAAATGATGATGCGCGACGGCCAGGGCGGCGTGCCCTGCAACATCAAGTTCATGTTCGAGGGCGAGGAGGAAATTGGCTCCAACAACCTCGAAATCTTCGTGCGCGCCAACAAGGAGAAGCTCAAAGCCGACGTCATCCTCATCTCCGATACCGGCATGCTGGCCAACGACGTGCCCAGCATCGAGGTGGGCCTGCGCGGCCTGAGCTACCACGAAGTGACCGTGACCGGCCCCAACCGCGACCTGCACTCCGGCCTGTACGGCGGCGCCGTGCAAAACCCCATCAACGCCCTGTGCCAGATGATAGCCAGCCTGCACGACGAAAACGGCCACATCACCATCCCTGGCTTCTACGACAAGGTGGACGAGCTGAGCGCCGAAGAGCGCGCCGAAATGGCCAAAGCCCCGTTCTCGGAAGAAGAGTTCAAGCAAAGCATCGGCCTGCCCGCCAGCTACGGCGAAAAAGGCTACAGCAGCATGGAGCGCACCAGCATCCGGCCCACGCTCGACGTGAACGGCATCTGGGGCGGCTACACCGGCGAGGGGGCCAAAACCGTCATCGCCTCGCAGGCCCACGCCAAAATCTCCATGCGCCTGGTGCCCCACCAAACGTCGGCCGAAATCTCAGAGCTCTTCCAAAAGCACTTCCAACGCATTGCACCGGCCGGCGTCACGGTGGCCGTACACCCCCACCACGGCGGCGAGCCCGTGGTGACGCCCACCGACTCCGTGGCCTACAAAGCCGCGGCCGACGCCATGGAAACCACCTTCGGCAAGCGCCCAGTGCCCACGCGCGGCGGCGGCTCCATCCCCATCGTGGCCATGTTCAAGACGGAGCTGGGCCTCGATACCGTGCTGCTCGGCTTCGGCCTCGACTCGGACGCCATCCACTCGCCCAACGAGCATTTCGGCGTGTTCAACTTCCTCAAAGGCATCGAAACCATTCCGCATTTCTACCGCAACTACGCGGCGGCTCAATAGCTCGGGTTGCCGGTAAGAGGGCACCAAAAAGCCCGGCTTCTGGTTAGAAGCCGGGCTTTTCCTTTGGGCAAATCAATGAGTTTTAGTTACCGAACGTGTAGCCCACGTACAGTTGAAAGACGTTGTTGCGGGCTTTGGTCTGGATGCTCCGGCCGCTAACCACCTCCGATGCGTCCACATTGGACAGGCCGCCGTTGTAGCGCAAGCCCACCATGGGGCCGCTCTCCAGCTGGTAGCCCAAGCCGGCTACGTAGCCGAAGTCAACGTCGCCGTATTCGTCCTTGTTGGAGATGCTTCCCTCCATGCTGCCGCCCTCGGTTTTGGATTTGGCGCGCACCAGCACGCCCGCCTGCGGACCGGCTTCCACAAAAAACTGGCTGAACTTGGCCTTCACCAAGATGGGCAGCTCCACGTAGTGCAGGCTTTGTGTGCGCTGGAAGGTGGTGGTGCCGGCGCTCACTTCGGTTTTGGCGCCCTTAATGGAGTAAAGCAGCTCTGGCTGAATGGAAAACCGTTCACCCAAGGCAACATTGGCCACAAAACCGGCGTGAAAGCCAAAAAGATTGTCGCTGTTTTGGACGTCTTTGCCCACAAAGTTGCTGAGCGAAGCGCCGGCCTTGATGCCGAAGTGGTTGTCGTCCGAGCTTGGGGCAGCTTCTTGGGCGCGGGCGGTGCTGGCACAGGCAACGAGTACAGCGAGCATGAGAAAAACTTTTTGCACTACAAAGAGAATTAAGGAATTGAGCGTGTTTGGTGCAAAGCTACTTACTTCGGCCAAACCGCGACGGTAAGACGCCTTGATTGGGAGTGTTATTTTTTTATGTTGCTCCCTGTGAACCACCCAAAAAGCCGGTGCGCGTGGCGGAGCGACACGCCGGTTTCTAGCCCCCAAACGAGTAGGTGAGGTAGAGCTGAAACGCCTCGTTGCGGGAGCGGGCCTGAATGGTGGTATTGCCCACCGTAAATTTCTGCTGCACCTTGGTAATCCCGCCGTTGTAGCGCAGGCCGATGCCCAGGCCGCTTTTACGCTGGTATCCCAGACCGGCGAGGTAACCCAAATCAACATCGTTGTACCGCCCTTTGATATCCGTGGAGGCGCTGCCAACTTTCGACTTGGCTGCCGCCAGAATGCCCACTTGGGGGCCGGCTTCAAAAAAGAGCCCGTCGGCATTGACGTGAAATGCCAGTGGCACGTCCACGTAGTGGAGACGGTCAATTAGTTTTTCGTTGCTACCGGTTAGCGGTTGCGCGGCCCCTTTTTGCGAGTACAGCAGCTCCGGTTGGAAAGCCACCAGTTGGGTAATGCCAATGTTAGCGAATATGCCGGCGTGAAAGCCGAACTGCTTTTCATAAAAAGCGGCATCGGCGCCCACAAAATCAGTGAGCGAGCCCCCGGCTTTCAACCCCAACGAGACGTCGCTTTGCGCATGGGCCACCCCGCTGAGGCCACCAATAAGTAATAGGGAAAGAACAACTTTTTTCATTTTTGGAAAAGATATGTGCAGCCGCGAAATTACAAGGACTGCCTTGCCGAACCCCGGAGGGGTGGCGCAAGCCATGAAAAAGCCCGGTTTCCATGGCGGAAACCGGGCTTTTTAAAAGCTGGTTGCTTTAGCGAGAAAGCTGTTGCGAGGTAGCACAAACGCCGTCTTCTGCGGTTGCGCTGCGTCGTCGGCTACGTATCACAGGGCTTTACATCAGGCGTTGGGCAACGCGGCTAGCTGCCGCTGGGGAACGCAAAGCCTACTTGGAATTGAAACACCGAGTTGCGAATTTGATTGCCGCCCCCGGAAAGAACGGCGTCCCCGTCGTAGAGCTTGGTGATGCCGCCGTTGTAGCGGATGCCCACATTGGGGCCGCTCTCCAGCTGGTAGCCCACGCCCACGATGTACCCGAATTGCAGCTTGTTGAGCTGGCCCCGGCCGGTGAGGTCGGGGGTGGCCGAATTGTCGTACTTGGTTTTGTGCGCGAACAGGTAGCCCAGTTGCGGGCCCGCTTCAAAAACGAGGCCGGCGGCGTTCACGCGGGCCAACAGCGGCAAGTCGATGTTGTGAAACGTGGTCTTGGAGACGTCCTCAATCTGATAGCCGCGCTGGGAATACAGCAGCTCGGGGTGCAGCTGAAACAGTCCCCCAACGCCAAAAGTCGTCGTGGTCGTGAAGCCGGCCTGAAAACCGAAGCGGTTTTGCACGTTGCCTTGGAAGTCTTTGTCGTCGCCAGCCAAGGTAGCGGCTACCACGCCGACCTTGAGGCCGAAACGGGTTCCGGTGCCGGTGCCACCGGTGGCGGTTTGGGCCTGGGCGGTGGCGGTAGCACCGGCAAGCAAGCCGAGGAATAGAACAAGCTTTTTCATAGGTGGAAAGAAAGTGAGGGGGTGTAAAGGCTTCAATGTTGGCGAAAGCAGAAACTGCTTATAAACCGTCGACGTGCGGTGTCGGATTAAAGACGATAAATATGTGATTTTGTTTGCTTTAACCGTTGAGCTTTAATCCAAAAGCTGAGCTTTTGGGGCCGTTAAATACATGATTCAGTAGGGGCCCAGCCAATGGCCAAAGTGTGCGAAAATTATGCGGTTGCGGGACTCAGCGGGGAGCTTTTCGTCGCTGTTGGTTAGGTGAATGCTGCCGCAAAAAGAGAATGTTAAAGTCAAGGATTTTTCAGGATAGCCAGCAAGGCAAGCCCGTAAACGCAAAGCGCCGGCTACTGGGAAGTAGCCGGCGCTTTGCGTGTGAAAGACAGGGGAGGGCTTATTTGCCCAATGGCAACAGGTAGCCCACTTGCAGCGTGAAGGCGTTGTTGAACACCTTGGGCTCGTTGTCAGAATCTTTGGAGTCAATCAGCGAGTTGAAGCCTTGTGCGTAGCGCAGGCCCAAGCTCAAGCCGCCTTCCGTCTGGTAGCCAATGCCGGCCACCCCAGCAATGTCAAACTGCGAGAGGTCCGACTTGTCGGCGTCGCCGCGCGACACGCCGGTGTAGTCTTGGAAACCGCTGCTGGTTTCTACCTTATCCTTGGTGCCGTTGTTGTATTTGGTGGTGACCTGCTGCTCCACTTTCGAGCCAAACAGGTAGCTCACTTGCGGGCCTAGCTCAAAAAACAGGCCACCTGCGTTGATTTTGGCCAGAATTGGCAAATCGAGGTAGTGAAGCACGCGCTTTTGCTCAAGCTCCACTTCCGTTATCGGGCTCGATAGACCGGACTTTTGGGCCGAGTTGATTTCGTAGCCTTTGCGGTTATACAACAGTTCGGGGGCAATGGAGAAGAAGCCGTCGCTGCTCAGGGGGAAGCTAGTGCCGATGCCGACGTTGTAGCCGAGTTTGTAAGACCCTAATTCGGAGTTAAAGGTGGGGCCTGCTAGTTGCGATGCGTCGTCGCCGTTCAGGCTGGAATAAGTAGCGCCAACTTTTACACCGATGCGGAGACCGCCAGCATCTTGGGCCATGGCTACAGCAGAAGTACAAGCCAGTAAGCCGAGTGAAAGAACGAGCTTTTTCATGATAAAAAGTAGAATGGGAATAAAAAGAATATGGTAAATCCATATCTAGAGCGGTTTAACGGTGACAGCGCATTGGGGTTGCCAAAATTCTGTACGTTCAGGGCGCTTACTGGCGAGGTAAGAAGGGCTTTGCTGCTATTTTTGAGTTTCATACGCGCATTCATGGCCTTGTTATTTTATTTTAAAGAATATTGGCTGTTAATGGCATTGCTGCTTGTGGGAAGCGCCAAAAGCGCGTGGGCTCAGGAGCCATCGCCCCGCGCGCCGTGGGTGGTGGGGGCCTACGTGCAAGGCAGCATCATCATGGCGCATACCGAAGCCATTCAGCATTTGGCGGTTTCTCACCCCACCGGGTTCGAAGTCAACCTGCAGCGGCAGACCACCGGAGCGGCGCCGTGGCATGGCTGGTACAAATACCCCAAAATTGGCGTGGCGCTCACCTACTACGACTTTCGCAACCCGGTGCTGGGCTATGCGGTAGCGGCCAGCCCGTACATCAACAAGTCGTTCTCGCGCGGCCCCAAGCACGACTTTAGCTTCCGGCTGGGCGCGGGCCTGGCCTACCTCACCAACCCCTACAACCAGGACACCAACCACAAAAACACCATCGCCAGCTCGTCGCTCAACGCCACGCTGCAGCTGCGGTTTGAGTACGACTACGCCCTCACGCCGCACCTGGGCCTGCTGGCCGGGTTGGGCCTGAACCACTATTCCAACGGCGCCACCACCAAGCCCAACTTCGGCGTCAACCTGCCCTCGGTGGTGCTGGGCCTGAACTACCACGAGCAGCGCAACGCCCCGCAAGCCAACTCCAACGCCCCGGCGCCGGCCGATGTCGGCCAGATTTTCTACAACGTGAGCACCAGCCTGGGCTTCAAGCAGCGCACCGAGGCCGACCGGCGGAAGTACTTGGTCAACTCCGTCACGGCCGCGGTGGGCCGGCGCGTCAGCCGCAAATCCAACCTGCTGGCGGGCGTTGAGGGGTTTTACGACCGCAGCCTGAAGGCCACGCTCGAAGACACCACGCGCGCCGGCCTGCGGCAGCCCGACGTGAAGAAGGCGGGCGTGTTTGTGGGGCACGAGCTGCTGTTCGGGCGGCTGGCGTTTGTGTCGCACCTGGGGCTTTATGTGTACGCCCCGTACAAATCGAGCACCGCTTACTACGAGCGCCTGGGCCTGAAATACCACGTTACCGACCGGCTTTTTGGCGCCGTCGACCTCAAGATTCATCGCGGCGCGGCCGACGTCATCGAGTTCAAGGTGGGGGCCAAGCTGTGAAGTAGCCGAAACGTTTCATCCGCCTCGGGCAACGTTTGAGGCGGTGCGGGCAGAGTTTCAGCAGCTTTGTCGCGGCGGCATCGGGCGGGGGGCACCACCTTGCGGCGCGGTTCAACTTATCCCGCGCGCTGCCCCATGGAAACGTTTTTTCAACTCAACCGCTACCTGCACATTGCGGCAGGCTTCACGGGTTTTTTTGTGGCGCCGGTGGCCCTGCTGATGCGGAAGGGCGGCCCGGCCCATCGGCGCTGGGGCAAGGTGTTTTTCTGGGCAATGGTCGTGGCCGGCCTCACGGCGCTGGTAGGCGCGCAGCGTATCCACAGCCTGTTTTTGCTGCTGACGGCTGTTTTCAGCCTGTACATGGCCGGCTTCGGCTACCGCTCTCTCTACTTGAAGCCCTTGGCCTGGGACGCCAAAGTAGCCGCTTTCGACTGGGCCGTAGCGGCCGTGGGCCTGGCGGTGTTTGCGGGTACGGCCGTCTACAGCCTGATTAGCCGAAACGTTGCGGTGGGTGTTTTCGGGGGCTTGGGGGCCGCCACGGCGGCCCGGCAGCTGCAAGGGTATGCCAACGCGGGGCATTGGACCAAAAACCAGTGGCTGCTCAACCACATTTCGGGGTTCATGGCCTCGTACATCGCGGCCGTTTCGGCTTTCTCGGTCACCAGCCTGCAGTTCATTCCTTTCCCCTACAATTTTCTGTGGCCCACCCTGCTGGGCGTGCCCATCATCCGGTGGTGGCACCGGCGAGTGAAGCAGCCCAAAGCGGCAGCCGACATCCAACTAGCGCAGTGAGGCCACCAACTGCTCGTTGATGCGGCGCACCAGCGCGGGCCCTTCGTATACAAAGCCCGCCGTGTACGGCTGCACCAGCGTAGCGCCCGCGGCCAGCTTCTCTCGCGCATCAGCCGGCAAGTGAATGCCGCCCGCCCCAATGATGGGCAACGCCCTGCCCCGCGTCGAGGGCAAGCAAAGCCGGTTTGGCGAGGGCCTTTACGTGGGTGCTTACCCGGCCCAGCCCTCCCGGTCGAGGCTGCGGTATTGAATGGCTTCGGCCAGGTGCTGAATCTGAATTTCCTCGGTTCCGGCCAGGTCGGCAATGGTGCGGGCCACCTTCAGAATACGGTCGTAGGCGCGGGCCGACAGGCCGAGGCGCTCCATGGCCGTCTTCAGCAGCGTGCGCCCTTCCTCGCTGATTTGGCAAATGTCCTTCACCATTTGCGGCGGCATCATGGCGTTAGAATGAATGTCGGCATATTCCTTAAACCGCGTTTCCTGCACCTGGCGGGCTTTGTCGACGCGCGGCTGAATTTCGGCGCTGGTTTCGGCTTTGCGCGTGGCCGTCATCTGGTCGAAGGTGACGGGCGTTACCTCCACGTGCAGGTCGATGCGGTCGAGCAACGGGCCCGACACTTTATTTAAGTACTTTTGCACCACGCCAGGGCCGCACACGCATTCCTTCTCCGGGTGGTTGTAATAGCCACAGGGGCAAGGGTTCATGCTCGCAATGAGCATAAAGTTGGCCGGAAACTCGATGCTGACCTTCGCCCGCGAAATCGTGACGCGGCGCTCCTCCAGCGGCTGGCGCATTACCTCCAGCACGGTCCGCTTAAATTCCGGAAGCTCGTCCAAAAACAGCACGCCGTTGTGCGAGAGCGAGATTTCGCCGGGCTGGGGGTTGCCACCCCCGCCCACCAGCGCCACGTCCGAAATAGTGTGATGAGGCGCACGGAAGGGCCGGGTGCTGAGCAAGCCACCGCCCGCCAGCTTGCCGGCCACGGAGTGAATCTTGGTGGTTTCCAGCGCTTCTTGCATGCTCAACGGCGGCAGAATGCTGGGCAGGCGCTTGGCCAGCATGGTCTTGCCGGCACCGGGTGGCCCGACCATGATGACGTTGTGGCCGCCGGCGGCCGCGATTTCCAGCGCCCGTTTGATGTTTTCCTGGCCCTGCACGTCGGCGAAGTCGGCCGTGTACTTGTTCACCGCGTGTTGGAACAAGTCGCGGGTGTCCACTTTGGTGGGCGTGATGTCGAGCCGGCCCTCGAAAAAGTCGATGGCCTCCTGCATGCTGCCCACCGGAATCACGTCGAGGTTGTTGACGATGGCCGCTTCCTCGGCGTTTTCCTTGGGCAGGATGATGCCCTTGAACCCTTCCTTGCGGGCCTGAATGGCAATGGGCAACACGCCCCGAATGGGCCGCAAGTTGCCATCGAGCGACATTTCGCCCATGATGATGTACTCCGCCAGCCGGTCGGTGCTCAACTGCTGCGAGGCGTGCAAAATGCCCAACGCAATGGGCAAATCGTAGGCCGCACCTTCTTTGCGAATGTCGGCCGGCGCCATATTCACCACCACTTTGGTACGCGGCATGCGGTAGCCGCGCAGCTTCAGCGCCGCCTCAATCCGCTGCTGGCTTTCTTTGATGGCGTTGTCTGGCAAGCCCACCACGTAAAACAGCGTCCCGGCCGTGACCACTACTTCAATGGTAATGGTATAGGCGTTGACGCCCTGCACGGCCGAGCCGAAGGTTTTGGTGAGCATAAGAAGTACTCCACTGGCGCAGCGGAGGCTGGTTGAATGGGCGGTAGAAGAGATAAGCTCAGCAAATTAAGCCAGCGAGCCCGCCTGCTACCTAAGAAGCTGTTTGAGTTAACCAAAAATCATTTCAGACCGTCATGCTCATCTGGCGTCCGCGCAGTCGAAGCATCTCTACTGCAATAGTAAATGAATTACTACCACACGCGAGATGCGTCGACTGCGCGGACGCCAGATGAGCATGACCGTTTTTACTGATTTAATAGCTTCTAAGCGGCTCAGAAAATCCGCGTCTTCCAGCCCAAAAATCAGAGCACCAGTTTCTCAATCAGCAATATCAGGATGTGAATCACCTTGATGTGAATCTCTTGAATGCGGTCGGCGAAGCCAAAGTGCGGCACTCGAATCTCCACGTCGCTGAGGCCAGCCAGCTTGCCGCCGTCCTTGCCCGTGAGCGAAACCACCAACATGCCAGCCTCCTTGGCTGCTTCGGCGGCGCGCAAAATGTTGGGCGAATTGCCGCTGGTGCTGATGGCGAGCAGCACGTCGCCGGGCCGGCCCAAGGCCTGCACAAAGCGGCTGAACACGAACTCAAACCCGTAATCGTTGGCCACGCAGGTCATGTGTGAGGCTTCGGTGAGGGCGATGGCGGCCAGGGCGCGCCGGTCGCCCCGGTAGCGCCCGCTGAGCTCTTCGGCAAAGTGCTGGGCGTCGCAGAGGCTGCCGCCGTTGCCGCAGGTAAGGGCTTTGCCGCCGTTGCGGAGGCTGTGGCCAAACACTTCAGCGGCTTCGGCGATACGGGCCAGGTTGGCCGGGTCGGCCAGAAACCGGTCGAGCACCGCGCGGGCTTCGCTGAGTTCGGCGTGAATGAGGTCGGGGAGCAGGGGGGAGGCGTCGGGCACTGGGAGCGGGTGGGGCGAGAGCAAGCAGTGAGCAAGGCCACTAGGCCAGCGGCGGGCGCTCGGCGGGCGGAGTGTTGGTCAGGCTGGGGTCGCTCTGCGGGAAGGTGGGGTGGGGCAGGTGGTCGGAAGTCCGGTTTTCGGTTACGCTCACGGTGCCGGCGGCTTGGCTTTGGGTGGGTTGCACCGGCGCGGTTTCGTTGTTGATGAGGCGGCCGTCGATGGTGCGCGCAGTGGGCACGCCCACGGGCGGCACGGCCCGCTGCTGCTGGTCATACAGCTTGGCTTTGAGCTCGTTGATTTTGTTTTCTTGCTGGCTCACCGAGCGGCGCAGCAGCACGCTGTCGAGGTTTTCGGTTATCAGGTGCAGGGCCAGCAGGCCGGCCCCAATCAGGAAGAGGGTGTAGTAGAACTGCCGTTCCTGCTCCAGGGCCGAGAGGCCGGTGCCCATGCCCATAACCGAGGTGCGCACGGCTGGAGCGAGGACGAACAACACCGCCAGCAACAGGTAAACCATTACGGCGACGGTAACAATGCGTTTGAGGGCGAGCATGGCAAAACGGGGTAAATGGGTGAAGCAACCAGTACTGGAAATGGAATCAGCAAGAAACCGGCTGCAAAATAGCGGTTATTAGCCGAGCTAGCGGGCTTGCGTGACCGTGTCGGCCGCTGCTGCCGCCGCGCCGGCCGAGTCTGCTACAATCACCGTTGCGCCGTTGGCGCGTTGGGCGTCCTCGTTGGCCCGAATGGCCTCAACCAGGGCCTGCTGCCGGGCGGTGACATTTTCCATCATGATTTGCGAGGTTGGTTTCTGCTGGCTGCGATAATACTTGTAGCCGAAGCGCAAGCCGAGCATCACCAGGATTAGAAGGCCAAAGTAGCGAGAAGTTTTGGAGCTGAACATGCGTTAAAATAAGATGAGGTGCGGGTGTTCTTACACCAGCGCGGCGTTGGTTTGCATGGAACTCAGGCGTTGGTACACGCCGCCCTCGCGCCGCACCAACTCGTTGTGCGTGCCCCGTTCGGCAATGCGGCCGTGCTGCAGCACCACAATTTCGTCGGCGTGCTGCACGGTGCTCAGGCGGTGGGCAATGACGAGCGAGGTGCGGTTTTGCATCAGGCGCTGCAACGCCTCTTGTACGAGTTTTTCACTCTCGGTGTCGAGCGCCGACGTGGCTTCGTCCAGAATGAGGATGGGCGGGTTGCGCAAAATGGCGCGCGCAATGCTCAGCCGCTGCCGCTGCCCGCCCGACAAGCGCGAGCCCCGGTCGCCAATCATCGTTTGGTAGCCGTCGGCGCTGGCCATGATGAACTCGTGGGCGTTGGCAATGCGGGCGGCTTCCAGCACTTCGGCCTCGGTGGCCTGGGTGTTGAAGCGGATGTTGTTGAAAATGGTGTCGTTGAACAGAATGCTCTCTTGCGTCACGATGCCCATTTGGTCGCGCACCGAATGCAGCGTGCAGGCGCGCAGGTCGTGGCCGTCAATCAAAATCTGGCCGCCGCTGGGGTCGTAAAAGCGCGGCAGCAAGTCGGCCAGCGTGCTTTTGCCCCCGCCGCTGCCGCCCACCAGCGCCACGGTGCTGCCCTTGCGAATCTTGAGGTTGATGTCGTACAGCACCGGTTTATCACCGTAGCTGAAGGTGAGGTCGCGAAACTCGATTTCGTGTTCAAACGGCGGCAGTACCTTGGCGTCGGGCCGGTCGCGCACCGCCGGTTGGGTGTCGATGATGCTCAGCACCCGCTCGCCCGCCACCAGCCCGCGCTGAATGTTGCCGAAGGAGCTCGACAGGGCCTTGGCCGGCGTGAGCACCTGCGAAAACAGCACCACGTAGCCGATAAACGTTTCGCCGGTCAGGCTCGACTCGCCCCCCAGAATCAGCGTGCCGCCGAAGTACAGCAGCCCGGCCACCACGGCCACGCCCGCAAATTCGGAGAAGGGCGAGGCCAGGTCGCGGGTGTTGTCGATGCGCTGCGACGTGCGGGCGTACTGGTCGTTTTGGTCCTCAAACTTGCCTTTGATGTAGGCCTGGGCGTTGAAGGCCTTGATGACGCGGATGCCGCCCAAGGTCTCGTCAATCACCGACATCATCGAGCCCAAGGTGCTCTGGCTCACTTCGGCCTGCCGCCGCAGCCGCTTGGCTACCATCGCGATAACGCCCCCCGAAAGCGGTAATAAAATCAGGGTGAACAGCGTGAGCGGCACCGAGATGTAAAAAAGCAGCACAAAAAACGCAATGATTTTGAGCGGCTCCTGAATCACGGCGGTGAGCGTGTTCACCACCGACGTCTCCACTTCCTGCACGTCGCTGGTGAAGCGCGACATCAGGTCTCCCTTGCGCTCGCCGGCAAAGTACCCCAACTGCAATTCCACGATGCGGTAGTAGAGCGCCCGGCGCAGGTTGCGGACCACGCGGGCCCGTACCTGGGCCAGCAGCCGCAAGCTGAGGTAGCGAAACACGTTGCTGAGCAGTACCGATATCACGACGATGACGCACACAAAAGCCAGGGCGCCCATCTTGCCCTGCGCCGCCAGCACGTCGGCGAAGTAGAAGTTGAACGTGTCTTTAATCCAGTCCAGGCTGAGCTGGAACGCGGGCAGGTGGTCGGGCGCTTGCAGCGGCACCTTGTCCGTTTTGTCGAACAGCACCTTCAACAGCGGAATTATCAGGGTGAAGTTGGCCAAGCCAAAAAAGATGGCCAACAGCGTATACACTAAATACTGCGGCAGAAAGCTCGCAAACGGCCGGGCGTACTCTAAGATGCGGAGGTAGGTTTTCATGCGAGCCACAAAAATACGTCCCCGCTTCTGCGCACCTTCAGGCAACCTCTTAGCCGAGCTCACCGAGTCAGCCCAAGGAAGCGGTTCGTGGCCGTTTCAACTCACTTTTTTACCTGCCTATGAAACGGATAGAATTTCTACAGTTGTTCGGTTTTGGAGCCGCCATGGCCTTGAGTGGATGCTTGGGCAGCTGCTCCAGCAAAAAAGACGACCCGCAACCACCCGCCACCCCGCCTTCCGGCCCCGGTCCCAGCCCCACCACCGTCGATTTTACCCTCGACCTCGCGGACCCCGCCAACGCCCGCCTCAACGACCCTGCTTTTGGCTACGTCTACGGCGCCGGCGGCACGGTTATCGTCGCCAAAACCACCACCGGCAGCTACATAGCGCTGTCGGCTGCATGCACCCACCAAGGCACGGCGGTGCAGTTTCAGGCCGGCAGCAACAACTTCGCCTGCCCCACGCACGGCTCCCAATTCAACGCCAGCGGCGGCGTGGTCAACGGACCCGCGGCCAGCAGCCTGCGGGCCTACACCGTCACGCAAACGGGTACGATGCTGCGCATCAAGAGTTGATTTACAGGCGGTTTAAAATTCGTGGAGCCGCTGCGCGATGTTCCACCGCAAGGCTAGCGAGGCATATACTTCGTTGCCGTTCAGGTCGGGCGTGCGCGAATAGGTTTGATTGCGGGCAATGAGCTTCGCGTCCAGAAACAGGTTCAGGCGCGGCTGATAGGTGGCCGTGAAGTCGGCGTGCAGCAGGCGACTTCGGTTGCCTTGGCCCACTTGGTTGCCGTATTCCTGCACGCGGGTGTTGTAGGACTTCAGCACGTTGCCGCCGTAGTTCTCAAAGGGGGCGTCGGTGTTCACCACATCCAAGCCTTGCTCGGAGTAAAACGCCTTGCCCACCAGCATCAGGCGGGGCAGGGGCTGGTAGCTCAGCACGCCCAGAAACTCGGCTACGTTGGCGCCCATGGGGTGGGCCAGGGGCTGCTGGTAGTGCTGGTAGCTGGTGTAAATGTCTTCGTGCTGGTACATGAAGGGGCGGATGTAGTTAAACTCCACCTGCAAATCCAGATTGCGCAGGCCGGCCACGTCGATGTACTTGCCCCCCAGCTGGAACGACTGCTTGTTGGCCCACCACCCATTGCCCGCCCGTATCTCGCTAATCTTGAACTCATCAAGCACCAGCTGGCCGTACAGCTGTGCCGTGCGCAGGATGTTCCACTTGAAATCCAAGCCCAGAATGGCGTTGTCAGCCGAACCCGTTTGTTGCTCAACGGCCCGGTAAAAAATGAGCGGGTTCAGGTACTGCAGCTCGAAGCCGCGCCGCTGGCTGCCGGGAATGTACCGGCCCAAGCTGTCCAGCTTGGCCTTGCGGCCCCCCAGAATGGTATTCTCAAACACCCCAATGTTTAGGTTCGGCGTCACATCGAAGCTGAGGTGGTGGAAGGCCATGTACTTCTTGGGGTACACGTCGTCGGTGGGGCTGCCAGCAGAGTCATATGTGCGGCTAGCAGTAAGCTCCGCAAACAGGTTCTGGTAGTTGAGCTTCCAGACGCGGGTATTCGCCTTCAGGAAGAAATACGGCGCGCTGTAGTCCGACAGGATGAGCGAGCGGTAGCCGTTGCCGATGAAGTTGCGGTCGTGGGCCAGCTGCAGGTTGATGTGCTTGGTGGCCGCGTAGGTGATGCCGCCCCGCGCCGAAAAGAAGTCGTACTGGCTGCCGCCAATGATTTTGTAGTCCTTCCAGTACCCCTCGTGCGGCACAATCCGGTCGCGCCGAATCTGGTCCTGCACGTACTGAGGCACCGCCTGCTGGTTGTCGGCCAGGAAGGTATAGAAACCCAGTTTCTCATCAATTACGCCCTCCAGCTGCACACCCCGCGTGTTCACGTACCGCAAGCCGCTGATTTCGCTGTCCCGGCCGGCCTGCAACAGCAGCACCGGGTTCACCCGAAGGAGAAAATCTTTGGTTTCGACGCTGTATAAGTCGGTCTGATTGCGATAGAAATACGAGAGAATGGGCGAGCGGCTGGTGTTCATGGCCGCACCGCGGTCGCTGTTCATCCAGTTGTCTTTCAGCAAGTATTGGGCGTTGAACCGGTCCGCGCGCGAGAGGCTGCCCCGGGCGGTGCTGGCGCTGTCAGGCGAGAGCATGCGCTCGCCCAGGCGGGCTACCGCGGCCCGGGTGTAGGGCCGCGCGCTGGTGTGCGGGTCGCGCAACGAGTCGGAGCCGAACTTGATGGCGTAACGGTCAATCAACCGGTAGATGTCGGCGTCGAGCGGGACGTAGTTGGCGCCCTGCGTTGTCTTGGCCGGGTCGCGCTTGATTGTGGGCTCCGGTGCCAACGGCTGGTCGAAAACCATCCAGGGAGATTTTTCCGCGGGTGCCGGCGTCGCGGGGGGCGTGGGTTCCGCAGGCGCGGGCGTGGTGGGCTCCGGTGGCGTGGTGGGTACGGTCTGGGCCGCCAAGGGCCGCAGTAACAATACCATAGCGGAAAGCAGCAGCAGAGCTTTATGCATAAATACAAATAGTCATCATAAAAATCGAAGTCACTCGACCGGCCACCACGCGGGTGGGCCAATTTCTCAACAAACCTACGCAGCAGGCCGTTGGCAGCGATAAGTGAGGGCGTGCAGCGCGCAAGCAACGGCCAAGAGCGGAGTGCCGCCCAGCACGGCACCGGCCGGCCAAAATCCCGCTGGTTTCTTGGCCGATGGGGGTTTTTGTGCCAACTTCGGGGCCATTGCCGGGTTGGTTTGCCTGGTTCCACTTCCTTTCCGACTAGCCGCATGGCCCAGAATCCACTTCCTTCCGCCTCACCCGACTCGGTGGTGCCTGCGGCCACTACCGACGTCGTCGATGCCCTGGCCCACGTGCACGTGGTGTGCGCCGAGCCCAGCATCGCCAACCATTTCCTGGCCGAGCTGCGCGACAAAGAAGTGCAGAAAGACAGCCTGCGTTTCCGGCGCAACCTGCAGCGGCTGGGCGAAATCATTGCCTACCGCATCAGCGCGCACCTGAGCTACACCGACCAAGTGATTCAAACGCCGCTGGCCGAAACCACTGGCAAACTGCTCCACGACTTTCCCATTCTGGCCACGGTGCTGCGCGCCGGCTTGCCGTTTCACCAAGGCTTCCTCAACTATTTCGACCAGTCGCCCAGCGCCTTCGTTGCCGCCTACCGCATCGAGGGCACGGCGCAAGTGCAGGTGCAAGTAGACTACCTCTCGGCCCCCAGCCTCGACGAGCGGGTGCTCATTCTGGCCGACCCTATGCTGGCCTCGGGCAAAAGCCTGGTGCAAACCTACCGCGCCATGCTGCGCTTTGGCACGCCGCGGCAGGTGCACATTGCCGCCGTCATTGCTTCGCCCGAGGGGCTGGCCTACGTGGCCCGCGAAATTCCGGAAGCCAACCTGTGGGTGGCGGCCATCGACGAGCGCCTCAACGAGCAAGCCTACATCGTGCCCGGCCTGGGCGACGCCGGCGACCTTTCCTACGGCAGCAAACTGTAGCAGCGGGGTACTCGCCCGCGCCAGTTGGGCCCTGTGGTGCCCGCAATAGCAAGCAGTTTTTGAACTAGGGCTCCCTAAACGTGGTATCTTTGTCGGGCGTCCACCCCGCGTTGTTGCCCACTCCCCACCGCCTGTTTTTTCTGTCTCGTTTTGGTCCACCCCGCCGTTAAATGCGCGTCCGTGTTTTTGCTGAGCACGGTCAAGTTTTTGGGCGGCCCGCTGGCCGGGACTTCCATGGGGCTGCATTTCTGGCCTACCCTGGGCCTCACCGTGGCGGGCATGATGACGAGCGTGTTCATCTTCTCTGGCATCGGCCGTGTCTGGATGCAGCACCGCCAGAAACAGCGCCGTCTGCGCCGGGAGCCCATCTTCACGAAACGCTCGCGCAACATCATCAAGGTATTTCGCAAGTTTGGGATGGGCGGCATTGCCTTTCTGACCCCAGTGCTCCTGTCGCCCATTGGCGGCACCGTCATTGCCACGCTGTTGGGCGTGCCCCGGCATCGCATCCTGCTGCACATGTTCCTGAGCGCCGTGTTCTGGGGGTCGGCCCTCACCTTCGCGAGTATTCACTTCGGGCACATGCTCAAGCACTAGCACCCTCTTTCAAATCATAAAGCCCGGGCCCACTGCAGTTGATGCAGTGGGCCCGGGCTTTATTACGTAGTGAAACCAGCCTTTAACGGCGCTTGCGCGCCTTGATGGCCTTCACGCCTGGGGCCGAACCGCCTTTTTTGCCTACGTTGGCTTTCGAGCCCTTGGTGCTCTTCTTCTTGCCTTCCACAAAAGGCTTACCGGTGCGCTTATCAATGGTCACGCCCGGTTTAATCCATTCCTTTTTCTCGTGGAAAGCACCCTTGAAGGTAGGGTCCAGCTTTTTGCGGCGCTCGTCCAGTTCGCGGCCCATTTTCTGTTGCTCTTCAAACGGGGTTTCCTCAACCTTCACTTGTTCGGGCAAAGGCAGCACCTCGATGGTCTGGTTGATGAGCTGCTCAATCTCCGAGATGTGCACCATCTCCGCTTCGTTGGCGAAGGTGATGGCGGCGCCCGTTTGTTGGGCCCGGCCGGTGCGCCCGATGCGGTGCACGTAGTCGTCGTGCACAATGGGCACGTCGAAATTGATGACGTGCGTCACCTGCGGCACGTCGATGCCGCGCGCCGCCACGTCCGTGGCCACCAGGTAGCGCACCTCTCCGGCCCGGAAGGCGTCCATGCTGTTGATGCGGGCGTTCTGGCCCTTGTTGCCGTGAATCACGCGCACCTCGCCTGCGGGCGCCTTGCGCTCCAGGAAGTGCGCCACCTGGTCGGCGTGCTCTTTGGTGCGGCAGAAGAGCAGCACGCGCGTCATGGTTTCGGCGTCGCGGTGCAGCAGGAAGTTCAGCAGGTTGATTTTGGTGAGCAGGTTGGGCGCCTGGTACAGCGTCTGCGTTACCGTAGAAGCCGTTTTGGCCGGTGGACTCACTTCCACGCGCACCGGAAATTCCAGAAATTCCTCGCTCAGCTGCGTCACCCGCTCCGGCATGGTGGCCGAGAACAGCACGTTCTGGCGCTTGCGCGGAATCACTTCCAAGATGCGCCGAATCTGGGGCATAAAGCCCATGTCCATCATCTTGTCGGCCTCGTCCAGCACAAAGGTTTTGAGGTCGCGCAGCACCAGGGCGCCTTTCAGGTAAATTTCCATGAGGCGGCCCGGCGTGGCAATGAGCACGTCCACGCCTTCGGCAATGGTTTCAATCTGGGTTTTCGGCCCCAAGCCGCCGTAAATGGCGAAGATTCGGAGGTCGGTGTGCGTGGCCAGCGCTTTCAAATGGGTTTCAATCTGAATGGCCAGCTCGCGGGTAGGCGCCAGCACCAAGGCCCGTGGGTTTTTGCCCTGTGCGTATTTCGCTTTCATCAGCAAGGGCAGGCCAAAAGCGGCCGTTTTGCCGGTGCCGGTTTGGGCAATGCCCAGCACGTCGTGCCCGGCCAGCAACAGCGGAATCGTCTGCTGCTGCACCGGCGTGGGCTCAGTGAAGCCGGCGTCCGCCACGGCGGAGAGAAGTTGTTTGTTGAGCTTGAAATCGTTGAACGACGGGGTGGTATTGGGTTCCATTCCGCAAAGGTCGGCTTTTTGGCGCGGGTAGCATTTGATGTAAAGCAAAAACAACGTCATGCCGAGCGCAGCCGAGGCATCTCGCTTGGGTCGGCCTCACGATTGAGTTAGTAGTGGCACGCGTTAGTAGTGGCACGCGAGATGTCTCGGCTGCGCTCGGCATGACCTTTTACCGTTCTGAACCGCAAGCCAGAACTTTTTTTGCCCGTTTCCGCTTCTTTTTCTATCTTTGCCCCACCAAAACAAACACGGTAGATATAGCTCAGCTGGTTAGAGCGTCGGATTGTGATTCCGAAGGTCGTGGGTTCGAGCCCCATTATTTACCCACAAAAAGTAAGTCCCCGGAGAATTATCCGGGGACTTTTTTGTTGCTTACTTTAATTCCGCTTTAATACGGCATTCACGCATCTGTTCTCTCACCACACTTTAGCTACATGAGTCTTCTCGTCATCGGCAGCGTCGCGTTCGACGCCATCGAAACGCCTTTCGGCAAAACCGACAAAATCATCGGCGGTGCCGCTACCTTCATCAGCCTGTCGGCTTCTTATTCGGTGAAGCTCGTGAAGCTGGTGGCCGTTGTCGGCGAAGATTTTCCCCAGTCCGACATCATGCTGCTCGAAGAGCACGGCGTGGACGTGGAAGGCCTGCAAGTGAAGCAGGGTGAAAAGTCGTTTTTCTGGTCGGGCAAGTACTCGCAGGACCTCAATTCGCGCGAAACCCTGGTGACGGAGCTGAACGTGCTGGCCGATTTTGACCCCATCATCCCCGACGCCTACCAGGACTGCAAGTACCTCATGCTCGGCAACCTGGCCCCGCAGGTGCAGCGCCTCGTCATTCAGCGCCTCGTAAACCGGCCCAAGCTGATTGTGATGGACACCATGAACTTCTGGATGGACATTGCCCTGGAAGACCTCATTGCGACCATTGAAATGGTGGACGTGCTGAGCATCAACGACGAAGAAGCCCGCCAGCTCTCGGGCGAGTACTCGCTGGTGAAGGCCGCCAAGAAAATCATGGGCATGGGCCCGAAGTTTCTCATCATCAAGAAAGGCGAGCACGGTGCCCTGCTTTTCCACAAGAATAAGGTGTTCTTCGCGCCGGCCTTGCCGCTGGAAGAAGTGTTCGACCCCACCGGTGCCGGCGACACGTTCGCGGGCGGTTTCATCGGCCACCTGGCGGCTACCGACGACATCAGCTTCGAGAACATGAAGCGGGCCGTCATTCATGGCTCGGCCATGGCCTCGTTCTGCGTAGAGAAATTCGGGACCGAGCGCCTGCTCAACCTCACCCCCGAGGAAGTAGAAGCGCGCGAAGCCCAGTTTGCCGAGTTGGTGAAGGTCGTGCCGGCCGTAGCCGTGGCCAACGTGTCGGCCGTTTAGCCGCCCCAAAGCACAACTCTTTTGGCTTGGCGTGGGTAAAAGGAACATCATTCCACCTTTTGCCTTCCACGCCATGTCTGATACGAAAAACCTCCTGCCCGACGAGAAACCTTCAGTAGTGCCTTACGAAAACGAAAAGCACAAGAAGACGAAGACGCCCAAGGTGGACTCGAATACCACCCAAAATCCGAACCAGAACCACATCAGCGTAGAAGGCAACAACACCATGGGTGCCTCGCCTGGCGGTAAAAGCGCTCATGCGCATAAAATCCCGCAGAATAAGCCCCGCAGCAACCCGCAAGGCAACCAGCCGATGTCAGTTGATAGAAGCCAGAAAGGCCCCGGCCGTAAAGCCGACTAGTTCCTGAAGCGAAAAAAGCCCCGCCAATTCAATTGGCGGGGCTTTTTTGTGCATAAACAATTTCTCTAGAAATCCCAGCCCAGCCACTTGCCGAAGCCTTCCCGTTGCGCTGGCCCGGCCTTATCAAGCTTGCGCACCGCGTACCGTTGCCCAAAGCTGACGCCGGGCATGGCCTTCAGGCTCACTGTTAGCAGGCGGCTTTGGCGGAAGACACTGACTTCGTACTCCCCGGCCGCGTCGTTGAACAGCGACTGCAGGTTCATGTCCACGCGCCGGCCATTCACGGCTATTATCTCGTCGTCGATGGTCAGGGCCGCGGCAGCCGGCGAATTGGGCCAGATGGCGCTTACCTCCGTCCGCTCGTTCTTCACCACCGTCCGGAAACCAAACACGCTTTCCGAGGCCGAACCGTTTTCGCCCACCAGCAGCTCGCAGCCCACCGTGTGTAGCACCTTATCCAGCGACTCCGTCAGCGGCGCGGTCCCGTAAATGAACTTATCGAAATACGCGTGCATGTCGCGCCCGGCTACCTCGTTCACCAGCCGGATGTAGTCGGCTTCGGTGTAGCCGATGCCGGTTTTGCCGAATTCCTCATACAGCCGCCGCATCACGTCGTCGAGGCTGCGGGCATGGCCGGAAAGCTGCCGCAAGGTCAAGTCCAGAATCAGGGCGGCCAGAGCGCCCTTGTGGTAGACGGACACCTTGCGGTCGGGCACACCCGACTTATAGCCATCCAGCCACAGGTCCATGCTGGCGTCGGCCAACGAGAGGTTTTCGCTGCCCGCATCATCAAAATGCTTGCGCAACACCGTGTTCAACTCTTCAAAGTATTGCTCTGGCGTGTGCACGCGGCTGCGGGCCAGCAGGTACTCGCCGTAATAAGTCGTGATTCCCTCGGCAATGAAACAGGTGCGGAAGTAGTTCTCACGGCTGTAATCATAGGGCTGCATCTCCGCTGGCCGGATGCTCTTGATGTTCCAGGTATGGAACAGCTCGTGGCAACTCACGCCCAGCAGCTCCTTATATAAGCCTTCGCTCATGATGAGCTCGGCCGGGCCTAGCACAATCACCGTGGAGTTATGGTGCTCCACGCCGTGGTAGTGCTTGTAGGGCAAGAACTGGTTCAGGAAATGGTAGTCCGCCACCGGAAAGCCTCCGAACATCTCCAGTTGTACCTCCGAAAATGCTTTGAAATCAGCCAGCAGTTGCGGCCAGTTCACGTCTGCTTCGCCCTGCACCCACACGTGGAATGGCAGCCCGCCCGCCTCGTATTCCTGATGCACCAGCGTGGGGCTGGCAATGAGCGGAGCATCGGCCAGCTGGTCGAAATTCTGCGCCGCCAGCACGTTTGGGCTGGTTTGGGGCAGCCCGCAGGCAATCTGCCAGCCTCGGGGAATGGCCAAGGTCAACTCGCAGGCTTCTTCCTGGCGGCCCTCCACGTACATCAGCGCCTGTACCGGGTTCAGGTACAGCTGCGACTCATCGAGCCAGGAACCGCCCGCGTCCATCTGGTGGGCGTAGAAGTTGTAGCGCACTACTACCGTGCGGCCGGCTGCGTTCGGTACCGCCCACCGGTCTTTGGTGAGCTTGCGGTAGGGGAGGGGCTGGTCGGAAGCCGCGTCAAAAAACTCGACTTTTTGAATCTTCTGCGCGAAGTTTTGCAGCTCGTACCGGCCTGGCCGCCACGCTGGCAGCTGCAGTTCCAGCGGCTCCGCCACGTCGGTGGCTACGTCCATCGTTATTTCAATTTGCAGGTAGAAAGTGAGCGGGTTTGCGTAGGAAACGCGGTAGTGAATCATCGCTGGGAATGGTTAAAAGTGCCTAAAGCTAGTAGCAGTACGCCCACGCCAGCTAAAAGTGGCTGAGGCCCTTGCCTTTTCCAGACAAAGCCCGTACCTTTGCCGGCCCAACTCGAAACTAGAAAACTAGACATACCATGAAACGTACCTATCAGCCTTCGAAGCGTAAGCGTGTCAACAAGCACGGTTTCCGTCTCCGCATGGAAACCGCCAACGGCCGTAACGTGCTGGCCCGTCGCCGCGCTAAAGGCCGCAAGCGCCTTACTGTATCCGACGAAGGCAAGCACAAGCGCTAGAATCCTAGCTGTTAGCCATTAGCTAATAGCTGTTAGCTAACCGCCAACAATGCAACCACCACAATCACCGGGCATGCCCTCTCCCTCGGAGACGGGTCCGGGTGGTGAGGCCACCGGAGGCGCGCCCCCACGGCGCTATACCTTCCCGAAAGAGGAACACCTGTGTCGCAAGAAGCTCATCGAAGAGCTTTTTGGCAAGCAGGGTTCCTCTTTTGGCGTTTACCCCTTGCGCGTGGTGTGGGTGAAAACCGAAGCGCCGACCGCTGCGCCGCCGCAGGTGCTCATTAGCGTGAGCAAGCGAACCTTCAAGCGGGCCGTCGACCGCAACCGGATAAAGCGGCTCATTCGGGAGGCTTATCGGCTCAATAAATATCGGTTGCTTGAGCAACCAACCGGGCATCAAGTCGCTCTTCTGGGTATTATCTTCACGGGTAAGGAAAAAAGTCCGCTTGCTTTGGTGGAAAAAAAATTAATTTCCGCAATCCAACGTTTGACAAGCGCGCCGGCAGACTCATCCGCTCCAGCGCCCGCCCCGTAGATTCGCCCATACGCCACCCGTATTCTATGACTATCCGCAAAAAGCTACTCGCGACCCTGGCCTTGAGCACGCTGGGTTTGGTTTCCTTCCGGGCTGCATCCGACAACGAGCGGTATTTCGAAATTGCCAAGAACTTGGACATTTTCGCCACGCTTTTCAAGGAGGTGAACACCTATTACGTGGACGAAGTGACGCCCGCTAAGCTGGTGAAAACGGGCATCGACGCCATGCTGCGCTCGCTCGACCCCTATACCAACTACATTCCGGAGGACGACATCGAGGACTTCCGCACCATGACCACCGGCCAGTACGGCGGCATTGGCGCCTCGGTGGTGAAGCGCAACGGCAAAACCGTGGTGCAAACCGCCTACGAAGGCTACCCGGCCCAAAAAGCAGGCTTGCTTCCCGGCGATGAAATCCTCGACATCAACGGGGTAATGGTGGATAAGAAGTCGAACTCCGACATCAGCAAACTCCTCAAGGGCCAAGCTAATTCCATCGTGAAGCTCATGGTGACGCGCTATGGCCAGGACAAACCCATCCAAATCGACATCACCCGCGACAAGATTCAGGTCGATAACGTGCCCTACACCGGCATGATTTCCGGCGACGTGGGCTATTTCCAACTCGGCGGCTTCACCGTCGATGCCGGCCGCGAGGTGCGGGCCGCCGTGACCAAACTCAAGGAGCAGGGTGCGAAGAAAATCGTGTTCGACATCCGCGACAACCCCGGCGGCTTGCTGAACGAGGCAGTGAACATTTCCAACCTCTTCATCGACAAAGGCCTTGACGTGGTGAGCACGAAAGGCAAAGTGACGGAGTGGAACAAGACCTATAAGGCCCTCGACCAGCCCCTCGATACCCAAATTCCGGTGGCTATTATTACCAGCAACCGTTCGGCTTCGGCCTCGGAAATCGTATCGGGCGTGTTGCAGGACTACGACCGGGCGGTGCTGGTGGGCGAGCGCACCTTCGGCAAAGGGCTTGTGCAGGCCACGCGCCCGCTCAGCTACAACTCGCAGTTGAAGGTGACCACCGCCAAATACTACATCCCCAGCGGCCGCTGCATTCAGGAAATCGACTATGCTCACCGCGCCGAAGACGGCTCGCTCGGCAAATTTCCCGATTCGTTGCGCACTGCTTTCAAAACGACTGCCGGCCGTGTGGTATACGATGGTGGCGGCGTAGCCCCCGATATTGAAGTGCAGGACCGCGAAATTGCGGACATCACCCGCGTGCTGCTGCAGAAAAGCTATTTGTTCGACTATGCCACTCGCTACCGGGCCGAGCACCCCAGCATTCCGGCCGCCCGCGCTTTCAAGCTCTCCGATGCGGACTACCAGAAGTTCGTGGGCTACCTGCAGGGAAAGAACATCAGCTACAGCACCGACGCTGAGAAATCCCTCACCGAGCTCAGCAAAAAGGTGAAGGAGGAGAAACACTACGACGACGTGAAAGCCGAGCTCGAAGCCATCCGCAAGAAAGTGACCGTGAACAAAGCCAACGACTTGCAGCGCTTCAAGCCCGAAATCAAGGAGTTGCTAGAGCAGGAAATTGTGTCGCGCTACTACTTCGAGAAGGGCCGCACCGAAGCCGGCTTCGACGACGACCCCAACATCATCGCCGCCGTGGCCGTGCTGAACGACCCGAACCGCTACGCCGCCCTGCTGAAGCCCTCAGGCCAAGCCGCCAGCGCCCGCAAGTCGGCTGGGACGAAGTAGATTGCCGCATGAAATGGCAATCCGCTTTACTGATTGTTTCCTGCGGTCTATTCCTAGCATGTTCTCAACAGCCAAAAGTTGAGAAAGCAAAAGCGAACGGTGTCAATCCATTAGCTTGGATTGACACCGTTCGCTTTAATAGCAAGTTGACCCAGGCTCAATGGCAGCAAGTATACTTTGTTCGCAACAACGAAGAAGACTATGAAAAACTAACTGACACCGCACGGATTGCATTGCGGTTTTCTTGGTGGCGGGCATTTCATCGTTACGTTGTTGTACGTGTTGAAAACCGTCCGGAAATTCGTGATTCTAGCGGAGTGCGTAATCTATACGAAGAGTGGTTTGCTCTTTATAAAGAAAATATCCAACGCTTGAATCATGATTGCCCCGTTCAGAAAGACGGTAAGTGCTTCGGAAAGCCACTTCCATTTTTGCACCAGCAAAACGTCGTTCTACTAAAGGAGAACGTAGTCCCGCATGTCGTTAGGGAATTAAACGCAATAGGGTTCTGGCAAATGAAACCTGTTTATAAATCCCCACCGCATACAGATGGTTCAAGCTGGACCTTAGAGGTGTTTTATAAAGGCAAATACAAGGCGGTGACCACTGATATGCCCAATGAGCCATTTAAAAAGCTTTGCTTAGAAACGGTGAAAATGAGTGGTTATAAGCTGAAACCAGAAGAAATTTACTAGTGCTTCTCCTCTCCCTCGAAACCTCTTCCCCCGTCTGCTCGGTGGCCCTTCACAGCATCGCCGACGGTTCCCTCATCGGCCAGTCCGAGCTGCGGCTAGACAAGTCGCACTCCACGCACCTTACCATTTTGATTGAGCAATTGCTCGAAAACGCCGGCTACCAGTTGGCCGACCTTGCCGCCGTAGCCGTGAGTGACGGGCCCGGGTCCTACACCGGCCTGCGCATTGGCGGGGCCGCGGCCAAGGGCCTGTGCTTCGCGCTAGATATTCCGCTGGTGGCCGTGAGCACGCTCAAAGCCTTGGCGGCGCAGGTGGCGGCCGTCACGGCGCGGCCCGAAAACTACCTGTATTGCCCCATGCTGGACGCCCGACGCACGGAAGTGTACGCCGCCATATATGCCCCCGACGGGCAGGAAGTGCTGGCACCCACGCCGCTGCTGCTCGACGCCGACACGCTGGCCGAACAATTGGCCCACCGTTCCGTGTTATTCTTCGGGCACGGTGCCGCCAAGTTTCAGGCGTTGCTGGGAGAAAATTCCAACGCTGGTTTCCTGGCGGGCATCGAGCCATCGGCAGTAGCAGTAGGTCAATTGGCCGTTGCCGCCTACCATCGGCAGGAATTCCAGGACGTGGCGTACTACGAGCCATTTTATTTGAAAGAAGTATACACCACGACGCCGAAAAAGTAGCGTGGACTCTGTGAGTCCGCGCCGGAACCGCGCCGCATTCACATTCATCAATAAATACGCGGACTCGCAGAGTCCACGCTACAGTATGGAACCTCTCTTCGTCAACCGCGTCGCCAATAGCGGCCTTGTTACCATAAACCTGGAAGAGTTCATTCATCCCGGCGAGCGGGTGGTGTACGACATCAAAGACAACCTCTTTCACGGCCTCATGCTGCGCGAAAAGGATTTCCGTGAGTTTATCAAAACCAACGACTGGACGCAGTACGACGGCAAAAACGTGGCTATCATCTGCTCGGCCGATGCCATTGTGCCCACCTGGGCCTACATGCTGCTCGCCACAAAGCTCCAAAACCACGCGCACCGTTACGTATTCGGCAACGTAGACGCGCTGGAGCAGTCACTTTTTGAAGAAGCCATTGCGGCCATCGATGCCGAAGAATACCGCGACGCCAAAGTGGTGGTGAAAGGCTGCGGCGACAAGCCCGTCCCCACCTTCGCCTACGTGGCCATCATGCAAAAGCTGCTGCCCGTCACGAGCAGCATCATGTATGGGGAGCCGTGCAGCACCGTACCGCTCTACAAAAAGCCGAAAGCTGTAGCACAATAGCAAAAATTGTATAGAAAGCCCGTCACGCTGAGCGGAGCCGAAGCATCTCTCCCGTCTGTCATCCTGAGCACAGCGAAGGACCTTATCAAGTCAGAACCAATCTTTCTAGCGTGAAAAGATGCTTCCTTCGTCAGCATGACAGCCGAAACGGAAGAGATGCTTCAGCTCCGCTCAGCATGACGGGCTTTTTACGCTGAATTCCTCGGGTAACTCGTTCGCATCTTTGCACCATGCCTGAGCTTACCCGAATGCCCTACAAAATCACCTTCCTTGCCGGTACCTCCATTGTCATCGCCAACATGGTGGGCACGGGCATATTTACCAGCTTGGGGTTTCAAGTGCTGGGCATCCAGAGCGGCTTTGCCTTGCTGATGTTGTGGCTGGTCGGGGGCCTCATTGCCCTGTGCGGCGCCGTGTGCTACGGCGAATTGGCGGCAGCCATGCCTCGTTCGGGGGGCGAGTACCACTACCTGAGCCAGATATACCACCCTGCGATGGGGTTTTTGTCGGGCTGGGTTTCGGCCACGGTTGGCTTTGCAGCTCCCACGGCTTTGGCGGCGTTGGCGCTGGGCACTTATGCTAAAAGCGTGTGGCCGGGCCTGCACCCCGAGTGGCTTTCCGTCACTGTGCTACTGCTCTTGACGTTGGTGCACGGCACCAGTACCCGCGCCGGCAGTCGTCTGCAAGTCATCATCACCGCGCTTAAAGTAGCCGTGCTGGTTGTTTTCATCGGCGCCGGGATGGCAATAGGAGAGGGACAGCCGCTGAGCTTTGCCCTCGATGCCGCTGGCTGGCGCGCTCTGCTCAGTCCTGCATTTGCGGTGTCGCTCGTGTACGTGAGCTACGCTTACTCGGGCTGGAACGCCGCGGTATACGTTACCGGCGAAATCGAGAATCCTAAGCGCAACCTGTCGCGCATTCTGCTGGCGGGCACGGCCGTGGTACTCCTATTATATGTAGGGTTGAATTATGTGTTTCTGCGCTCCACGCCCTTGGCTGGCCTGAAAGGGCAGGTGGAAGTTGGCTTCGTAGCGGCCACTTCGCTGTTTGGCCCGGTTGGGGGCCGGCTGATGGGCGGCGTTATTGCCGGCCTGCTCGTTTCCACCATCAGCTCTATGGTATTCGCCGGCCCGCGCATTGTGCAGACCATGGGCGAGGACATTCCGGCCCTGCGTTTCCTGGCGCCCAAAAGCCGAGCCGGCATTCCTGTGCGAGCCTTGGCGCTGCAAACATTTATCACGCTCCTGTTTATTATAAAGCCCAAGTTTCAGGAAGTGCTGGTCTACGCCGGTTTCGTGCTGAACCTGTTTACTTTCCTCACTGTGTTGGGCTTGTTTGTCTTGCGTTGGCGCCAGCCCAACCTGCCGCGGCCCTACCGTGCTTGGGGCTACCCTTTCACGCCGCTTATTTTCCTGGGCCTCAGCGGCTGGACCCTGGCTTTCATCCTGAGTGAAAAGCCCAGGGAGTCGCTGTATGGCTTGGCCACGCTAGCAGTTGGGGCCGTTGTCTACTTTCTCACCACGCGCATCACCGCAGTTCAACCGGTTCCAAGAGGCTAATAATGCCCCGCCGTAACTTGCGTTGATAATTCAGGCATTGCCAGTGCAAGCCATTCGTTTTCCACTCTTCCTTATATAATGCACCTCCGCACTGTTGCGCTTCGGCTTTTGCCAGCCATTCTGCTCCTGCTCACCGCCTGCTCCGAGTCCACCACCAAAACAGAAACCGCTTCGACAAAGGAAGAAACGATGGCCACCACGGCCGATGCCATCGACTCTACCAAGTCCGAGGCCCCGCAGCCGACAGGTGCCGCCAGCCGTGCCAATCCAGTTCCTACGCCCTCCGCTGCGCCAGACACGGCCTACGCCCACGACGTGGCCATGTTCCTTGGGGGACAGCCACCCAGCCAACAGAGCAAGCTCACCGCCCTCGCGGCTCAGCCAGCTTGGCAAGCTTTCGCTCTGGACCAGGATAAAAGTTGGGCCAAGTACCGTTCCACCCATACCACCAGCATGACCAAATGGGCCAATGCGGAGTTGGACGAAGTGCACCGCAACAGTCCCACCATCTTCTATCCTTTCAGCGGCCCCGACTTCTTGAACGTTTTTACGATGTTCCCCACCAGTCAGACCTATGTGCTGATGGGGCTGGAGCCCGTCGGCAGCGTGCCGGCTCGCGCTTCGCTCGAGAATCCCAAGTTATTTCCTGCGGTAAAAGCTTCGCTGTGGTCGGTGCTCAACTTCAGCTTCTTTCGCACCAACGACATGGCTGTCGACCTGAAATCAGTCGAGCTTGACGGCGCCCTGCCACTTATGATGCTGTTTGCCGCCCGCACCGGCAACCAAGTCACCGCCATACGTCCGGTGAAGCTTGACGCCGCCGGCCAGCTCCAAGATGCCACTGCCATCGATACCACCCAGGCCGCAACTGCTAAATCTGTTCCTGGTGTTGAGATGAAATTGCGCGGCCCCGACGGCCAAGCCAAGACTGTTTACTATTTCTCCGCCGACCTCAGCGACTGGAAGCTGAAAAGCAATAGCGCCCCTTTAGCATTTGTGCGTACACTTGGCCCCCTCACCACGTATGTGAAGTCGGCCACCTACCTCATGCACAAAACGTATTTCAACCAAGTACGTCGCGTGGTGCTTCGTCGCAGCCGCTACATCCTGCAAGACGATTCCGGCATTGCCATGAAGTACTTTCAAAAGGGCGCCTGGCAGTTCAACCACTACGGCACGTACAAACGCCCCATCAATCTTTTTGCCAAGCATTACCAACCGGAGCTCACCCTCGCCTACCGCGACACGGTTAACCGCCCCAAGCCATTGCCTTTCGGTACCGGCTACAATTGGCGCCAAACCGACTCCAATTTGCTCCTCGCACGCCGGCTCATTCCTCTAGCCGATTAATTATCCCAACAAAACAGCCTCACAGGGCCGTGGTGGCAACACTACGGCCCTTTTTACTTCTATTCGCTATGGTATCGCTCAACATCAGCCGCTCTCGACGTTACTATATACTGGTAGCGGCCTTGGCAATGGCCGCAGCTTCACTAGCCGGTAACGCGCTACCTAAGCTGCAACGCACGCTTTCGCAAGTGAATATCACAGCGAATAGCAAGTCCGAGGATTCTGCCTTGCTCGATTCCCTGATTCGCACGCACCCCTTACTGACGCGCATCGCAACCAATCCTAAGTACGAAGTCCAGGTTATATATACTCAAATCAATCGCGACGCAAAGAATCACCCCAGTTTCATTAGCCACACCTACCACCTCAACCCTCGGCAGTACTTCAACCCCGCTAGCTTAGTTAAGCTGCCCGTCGCTGCCTTATCCCTCGAAAAGCTCAATGCACTGAGCAAACCGGGAGTCACTCGCCGCACTATAATGGCCCACGGTGCCGCCTACCGCTGCCAAACCCCCGTCCGATTCGCCGTACCCCCCGACTCTGACCAGACTGCCACGGTTGGGAATTATATCAAGCGCATGCTTCTCGTGAGCGATAATCTAGCGTACAACCGGCTTTACGAATTTTTAGGCCAACGTCCGCTCAACAGTCGCCTTGCCCAGTTAGGGTATCCTAGTGCGCGCATCACTCGCCGTTTCGCGCCCTGCGACACAGCCGCCAACCGTTACACCAATCCCATCAGCTTTCACACCCTCCAGGGGGACACCATATATAAGGAGTCCGCTAAAGTAAATCCGCAACCCTTTTTTAACCCCCTTGGTCGCATCCTAAAAGGCAAGAGCTACCAAGCTGGGGGGCGCATCATCCACGAGCCCTACGATTTCACCACTGCCAACTACCTCTCATTGGCTGATATCACCTCATTGCTGCAAAGCATCATCTTTCCCAATTCGGTGCCCGAACACCAACGCCTGAGCCTGCAGCCAACCGATTACGCCTTCTTGCGCCAATACCTGCACATGACTCCACATCAGTCAGGCTACCGTCCCTATGCTTCCACCCGCTATTTCGGCGCCTACAAGAAGTATCTGTACTACGGGCGCAGTGAAGAATCACCTGCCCAATCCGACCTGCACATCTATAATGTAGTCGGCATGTCGCACGGCTACCTCGCCGATGTCGCCTACTTCGCCGATTCCCTCCACCAGTCCGAATTCCTCCTCAGCGCCGTCCTCTACGTCAACCACGACGGCATCATCAACGACGGTGCCTACGAATACGAGTCCATCGGCCTGCCCTTCCTCGCCCAATTAGGCCAGTCCATCCAGCGCTACGAAGCCCAACGCCCCCGCCAATTCCATCCCAACCTCACCGAATTATTCGCTCCCGAGCCAATTCGCTAAAAAAGTAAAATTCCTTTCCCATCATAAGTCCTTGATTCAGAAATCGACCCCGCCCAAAACTGCCCTCCTACCCACCAATCCACACAAAAATCTTTGCGCTACCCTTTGCCATTTCAAAAAGACCCACTACTTTTGCAATCCCAAATCGTCAAACGGACAGCGGGTCTTCAAAAGCAACAACTCTCGAAGAAATCTTGAAAGCTACGGAACTTCACGAAGCATTTGCTTGTCTTACGTCTCGTGCTGCCTAAGCAAAGTCCTAGAAAAGAAATTTTCAAAAATCCTTGCGAAAGTCGAAAAAAGCCCCGTATCTTTGCACCCCGCTTCGATAGGAGGCAGAAAGGCTTGAAAAGCGGAAAGAAGAAAAGTCTAAAATTTTTCTTCAAAAGCTTGACAAATCGAAAAGTCTTCTTACCTTTGCACCCCGCTTCAATGGGAAGCGAAACGACTTCGAAAGCAAAACAGAAAAGCCTAAAAATTTTTCTTCAAAAGCTTGATAAGTTAAAAAGTCTTCTTACCTTTGCGCTCCCAAATCGAAAGAAGGGAAACAAAAAGAAAGGAGAATCTGGCCGCTAGGCCACTTTGCTACCTCAAATGGAGGTAGCAAACGTTCTTTGAATGACTGGAAAAGACAAATGGTAAGGTTTGTATTTAAGCAATTAAGACAAACCGACAACAAACGTAACATTGAGTTGAGCTCGTCAAATACGAGTCGGATTAGCACTCGACATCAGCTCATCTTCGGGTGAGTGTAGGAATTTTTACAATGGAGAGTTTGATCTTGGCTCAGGATGAACGCTAGCGGCAGGCCTAATACATGCAAGTCGAACGGTCGTAGCAATACGATAGTGGCGCACGGG
>NZ_DASVSI010000099.1:0-46430 GCF_036388155.1 Hymenobacter sp.
CCTTCCTGGTGAAACCAGATACGTTAAAGAAGTGAAAAGCCCCGGCTCTGAAATAGAGGCGGGGCTTTTTTATGGTATTTGTCACAACCTTAAGCTGGTCGCTGAGAACAGGACGGATTGCCGCGCTGCGCTCGCAATGACAATTCCTCATTGAGCACAGCGTCCGTTACACCGCCACGCTCACTGCGTCCATGGCCTTGCGATAGCAGTCTTCGTACTTGGGTACAATCTTTTCCACGGCAAACTCCTCGGCGCGGGCACGAGCAGCTGCTTTGAAGCGCGACAGGTTCTCGTCGTCGAGGATGTACAGGGCGTTTTTCACCATGTCGGCCACGTCGCCGATGTCGCTAATCATGCCCGTTACGCCGTGCACGTTCAGTTCGGGGATGCCGCCGGCGTTGGTGCTTACCACCGGTACTTCGCAGGCCATGGCTTCCAGAGCAGCCAAGCCGAAGCTTTCGTTTTCGGAGGGCATTAGGAACAAGTCGCTCACGCTCAGTACCTCTTCCACGGCTTCCAGCTTGCCCAGGAAACGCAGGTCGCGGTGCACGTCGAGGTCGCGGGCCAGCTTTTCCATGCGGTTCCGGTCGGGGCCGTCGCCCACCAGCAGGAGTTTGGCCGGAATTTGCTCCCGCACGCCCACGAAAATGCGCAGCACGTCTTCCACCCGTTTCACCGTGCGGAAGTTGCTGGTGTGGATGAGCAGCTTTTCACCCTCCGGCGCAATAGCGGCCCGGAAGTGGCTTTTTTCCTGTTTTCTGAAACGCTGCAGGTCGATGAAGTTGGGAATGACGGTGATGTCTTTCTCGATGGCGAAGTACTCGTAGGTTTCCCGCCGCAAGTCGTCCGACACGGACGTAACCCCGTCGCTCTGGTTGATGCTGAACGTGACCACCGGCTCGAAGCTGGCATCTTTTCCCACCAGCGTGATGTCAGTGCCGTGCAAAGTCGTCACCACCGGAATTTGGATGCCGCGGGTGCGCAAAATCTGTTTGGCCATGAAGGCGGCCGACGCATGCGGAATGGCGTAGTGCACGTGCAGCACGTCGAGTTTTTCGTTCTGCACGATGTCGACCATCTTGCTGGTCAGCGCCAGTTCGTAGGGCGGGAATTGGAAGAGCGGGTACGCGGGCACGTACACCTCGTGGTAGAAGAGGTTCTCGTTGAAGAAATCGAGCCGCACGGGCTGGCTGTAGGTAATGAAATGCACGCGGTGGCCGCGTTGCGCCAGGGCTTTGCCCAATTCCGTGGCCACTACGCCAGAGCCGCCAAACGTAGGGTAACAGACGATGCCGATATTCATAAGGGAGCTAACGCGAAAATGAGCCTCGCGTTCTGCTTAACCGAAATTGCGCCGCGATGTTGGCACGAGGTCAGAAGTCACACCAAATACACTTTTCATTCACTAGCGTTGCACGGCATGCGCCCAGCCCGGACGTACGCTTTCAACCAGCTCGCCCGCTGCCTTACTCATTGGGCGCTACAACTCGAAAAAATAGGTGCCTGTCAGCTGGGCTACGCGGTTGTAAGCGGCATCTTCCCCAAAATTGTGTACGGAGTCGACGGTGTAATCCGGGTCGACTTGGTGTAGGTTGAGCAGCCCCACTCCGTAGCCAAGCTGCACCTGCCACGGCCCCTTGCGATACCCTAGGCCAAAATTGACGCCAGCATCGAGGCGGCGGTTTTCCGTGTTGGAGCCGTACTGGACTTTTTTGGTGAACTCGATACGAGCATATTTGGCAGTAGGCGAGGCCTGCCGCTGGGTGCCGCGCTCCCGGCCACCCACGCCCAGCGCCACATACGGCCCCGCGAACACCTGGAAATTGTGCAGCCCGTACACCACGTTCACCGGCAGCTCCAGCCAGTTAAAGCGTTTGACGCTGGATACCTCCGTGCTGCTTACGCCCGCAAAGCCACTGATGGAGGTAGTGGCCCCAAGCCGTTCGCCTTTTTGCGAAAACAACAAGGCCGGCTGCAACGAAAACCGACGAAACGCCACCTCCAGTACCGCGCCGCCCTGCCAGGTATGAATAGGAGACTTAGTGGCCAAATAGTAATAAGCAGAACTGGGGGAGGTATGAGACGCCTCCACCGTGGATGTAGCCCGATTAAAGCCTCCGCGCATCCCGAAGCGGAACGTGGGTTGGGCCGCAGCAGTCGCCGCGCTCAACAAGAAAACAACTAGAAAAAGCAGCGGAATGCGTGCCATTGGAAGGGGCAATTAGGTGAGAACTACTGTCCTGACCGCCTGCCACTCTCAATGGTTGCGCCGAGCTAGTTCTTCGCGCTACCCGCCGCCAGCGACTTGTAAATCACCTCGTGAATCCGGGTGCGGATGTTGTACTGGCGCAGCTTGTTATTGCCGGCGTCGGGGTACACGCGGTTGGAGAGGAAGATGTAGAGAATTTCGTTCTCGGGGTCCATCCACACGCAGGTGCCGGTGAAACCGGTGTGGCCAAAGGTGGTGGCCGGCGACAGGTTGCTGGTCGGCCCGGAGGGCTTGCTGGGGTCGCCGTGGTCCCAGCCCAAGCTGTGGCGGTTGCCGGCCACGCGGCTGCGGGCAAACTCGGTCACGACGGGCGTCTGGAAGTAGCTGGAGCCGCCGTAGCGCCCGTTTTGCAGGTTCATCTGCATCAATACAGCAAGGTCGTTGGCCGTGGCGAAAAGCCCGGCGTGCCCACCCACGCCGCCCACCAAGGCGGCCATTTGGTCGTGCACGGTGCCCTGCAGCTGACCCTTGCGGAAGTAGGTGTCGTTTTCGGTGGGCGCAATGCAGCTCTTGGGGAAACGCTGCAAGGGGTTATAGGTCATGCTGCCCAAGCCCAACGGACGGTAAAAATTGTCCTGCAGGAAATTATCGAGCGGCTGCTTCAGTATTTTTTCGCACACCCGCTTCATCACGATGAAGCTGAGGTCGGAATATTCGATGGGGTACTTGCCCTTGATTTTGGGCATCAGGCTTGAGCGCATCGTCCAGGCCCAGACCGAGTCGTCGGCGGCTTTGGTGCTGTACTCGCCGGGTACTACTTCATTGGGAAACTCCTCCGAGCGCACGCTGGCGTAGAACGTGGGCTTGAGGCCGCGGCTAGTCACGGTGCGTTCCCAGGTCGGGATGCCGGGCTTGAGGCCAGCCTGGTGCATGAGCACGTCCCGGATGGTCATGTCGCGCTTGTTGGTGCGCAACAGCTCGGGCAGGTAAGCCGATACTTTCGCCTCAATGTTGAGCTTGCCCTGGTCTTTGAGGTACATCACGGCCTGCAAGGTGCCCGCCACTTTCGTCACCGAAGCCAAGTCGTACAGGGTGCTGCTGGTCACGGGCTGGCTTTGGTCGTAAGTGCAGTAGCCGTAGCTCTGGTCAAACACTACCGTGCCGTTTTTTGCCACCAGCACCTGGCAGCCGGGGGCCGCGGCGTAGGTCTGGCTTTCGAGGGCGATGTTGTCAATCTGGGCCAGCACCCGGGAGCTCAAACCCTGGCTTTCGGGAATGCCGTAGCGCAGGCGCTTCAGGTCAGGCGTGGCAATACCGGTCGTTACTTTCAGCGTGGGCGACACCGTGACGGGCAGCTTGCCCCGGGCCGGCAAGGCGCCAAACAGCACCTGGGGCACCACCAGCTGCGCCGCGTAGTGGTCCTCGTACCCGCACACCAGCGTGCGGGCTTCTTCCAAATATTTCAGCCCGTAGGCGTTGCCCATGGCCACCACCACCGTCTTAAACTTGCGGTCGGCATTGAGGCGCTTGATGAATTTCAGCGCGCCGTCGCCCAGGCCGTAGCTGTGGCTGGGCGTGTTGTTCATGCTGTGCAGGCTCACCACCACCACGTTGTAGCCGGTCAGGCGGGCGGCAATGCGGGCAAACGTGCTGTCGTCGGCGTAGCGGTTGGGCACGGCGTACACCGGGCCGGGCTGGTACTTGTTGAAAATGGTGCCGTACGGCCCTTCGGCCTGCGTGCCAATGGTGATGGCCGCAATGCGCAGCGTATCGAGCCGCTGGAAGGGGAGGAGCTTGTCGTCGTTCTTCACGACCGTTACGGCGTGCTCAAAAATTCTTTGCGCCAGCACCTTGGTCATGGGCTGGTTCAGGCTGTCGCGCAGCACCGCCGTGTTGGCTGGCTTGTATGTGGCCAGGCCCGCCCAGTATTTCGCCCGCAGAATCTTCTTGATGCGCAGGTCCAAATCTTCCTGCATCAGCTTGCCGGCCGTCACGGCTTCCTGGATGCGCTGCAATGCCGCGGGCACGTCTTCCGAAAACAGCAAAATGTCGTTGCCGGCGGCCAACGCCATGGCGTCCAGTTCGCCGTCCTTATAGAGCTTGCTCACGCTCTTCATGTTGAGCGCATCGGTAAACGTCAGGCCTTTAAAGCCCATCTTGTCCTTCAGCAGGTCGGTTACCAGGGCCCGCGAAAGCGTGGTCGTTTTGGCGTTGGTGGTGTCGAAGAGGGGCATGTAGAGGTGGGCCACCATCACGCCCATCACGCCGGCTTCGAAGGACTGCTGGAAGGGCACCAGGTCCACTTTCGCCAGGCGCGACATGTCGGTGTTTATGACCGGCAGCGACACGTGCGAGTCGGTGTCGGTGTCGCCGTGGCCGGGGAAATGCTTGGCTACGGCCATCACGCCACTTTCCTGCAAGCCCTTGATGTATTGAATGCCGAGCGCGGCCACCCGGTTTTGGTCTTCGCCAAACGAGCGGTTGCCGATGACGGGGTTGCCGGGGTTGGAGTTCACGTCGAGCACCGGCGCGAAGCTGATGTGCACACCCAGGGCCCGCATTTTGCGCGCAATGTCGCGGCCCATTTGGTACACCAGCTTGGGGTCGTCCATGGCCCCCAGGGTCATTTGCTTGGCGTAGTGGGCCGACGAATCGAGGCGCATGTCGAGCCCCCACTCGGCGTCCATGGCAATAAGCAGCGGCACTTTGGCAGCGGCCTGCAGGCGGTTGGTCATCAGGGCCTGGCGCTTGGGGCCGCCCTGCAGAAACATCACCCCGCCGATGGCCTGGTTGCGCACCAGCCGCTCGATGCGGTCGGCGTGGCTGCGGTCTTTGTTGGAATACGCAGCCACCATGAACAGCTGGCCCAGGCGCTGCTCGGGCGTGAGCGAGGCAAACACGCTGTCGACCCACGCCGCTTCGGCGGGCGAGGCCACAAACGGGTCGGCGGGCAGCTTGGGCAGCTTGGCAAACGACAGCAGCAAGCCCGCCGCCAGCAGCATCGCGGCGAAGCCAAGCTGGAAGGGGATGCGCGTCAGCCCCTTGGGGGTGGTGGGGTGGTTCAAGAGGCAAACGGACCGCGGGGGCCGTACTTTTGTCGTGGGTAACAACGGAACCCAGCGGCTAGGTTTGGAGGTTCCAAACGTAGCCGGCCGCGGCGTGAAAAACTTGCGGTTTGGACCGTAAAATTTCAGGCTGGGACTCCGCTATTTAAGCGCGAAGGTACGCAGAAAACCCCGTCGCGGGTTTACAACGCCAGTGGTTTTTGGTTATTGTTGGGCACGTTTCGGCTTGTAGCCGTGCCCATTAGCTCTCTCTGACTCTCTTGCGCAAGCTGAAGCATGCGCCTTGCATATGCCCGATATCATCCACCTGCTTCCCGAATACCTCGCCAACCAGATTGCGGCCGGTGAAGTGGTGCAACGCCCCGCCTCTGTGGTGAAGGAACTGCTGGAAAATGCCGTCGACGCCGGCGCCACCCAGGTTCAACTCATTGTGAAAGAGGCCGGCAAACAGCTCGTGCAAGTAGTAGACAACGGCGCCGGCATGTCGCCCACCGACGCCCGCATGAGCCTCGAGCGCCACGCCACCAGCAAAATCCGCTCGACCGAAGATTTATTTCGCATTCGCACCCTGGGTTTTCGGGGCGAAGCGCTGGCCAGCATCGCGGCCGTGGCGCAGGTAGAAATTCGCACCAAGCAGCGCGAGCACGATACGGGCAGCCTGCTGCTGGTAGAAGGCTCGCAGGTGACCAGCCAGCAGCCCACCGCCTGCCCCGACGGCACGAGCATCGCGGTAAAAAATCTGTTTTTTAACGTGCCCGCCCGGCGCAATTTCCTCAAGAGCAACGCCGTGGAAATGCGGCACATTCTCGACGAGTTTCAGCACGTGGCCCTGGCCAACCCGCAAATTGCCTTTTCGCTGTACCAAAATGAGCTGGAGGTATTTGGGCTGCCCGCGGGCAAGCTCAGCCAGCGCATTGTGGCCCTGCTGGGCAACGGGTACAAGGAGCAGCTGGCTGCTTGCGAGGAAGTGACGCACTCTATCTCGGTGCGCGGCTTCGTGGGCAAGCCGGAGTCGTCGAAGAAAAGCCGGGGCGACCAATTCTTCTTCGTCAACAACCGCTTCATTCGCTCGGCCTACCTCAACCACGCCGTGCTGGCGGCTTACGAAGGCTTGCTGGCCCGCGACACGCACCCGTTCTACGTGCTGTTTTTGGAGCTCGACCCCAAGGCCATCGACATCAACGTGCACCCGACCAAGACGGAAATCAAGTTTGAGGACGAGAAAACCGTCTACGCCGTGGTGCGTGCCGCCGTCAAACAAAGCCTGGGTCTTCACAACATCGCGCCCTCCCTCGACTTCGACGGAGACGTGAACTTTGCGCCCATTCGGCCGCTGCGCGCTGGCAAAGGCGGGAGCGGTAACCCCACCGAAGCCGACGACCACTTGCCAGCGGCCTCGCCCGCGGCCCGTGCTGCCGCCAGCGGCGACGCCTACCGCCCCGACGCGCTGGCGGCCGCTGCTTCCTCAGCCGCTACCCGGTCGTCGTCCGGCTTCTCCAGCTTCGACGCCGACAGCCGCCGTGATGGCTACGAGCGCGGCTTGCCCTCGCGCCCCACCGAGCAGGCCCGGCGCGAACTCGAAGCGTTCTACCGCGAGCTGGGCCAGCCCGTGCGCGACCCCAGCGCGGCCGACGCCGACCAAGCCACGGCCCGCAGCTTCGTGCCCGCTGACTTTGAAAACCAGGCTGTTCCGGAAATGCCGGTCGTTGCAAACAGTGCCTTGTCGCTCGGCTTCATGCAGCCAGAGCCGCAATCGGCTGCGCCCGCTCCGGCCCGCGAGGGCGGCGGCAGCCGCGCCGTGCAAGTGCAGCAGCGCTACGTGCTGGTGCCCGTCAAGTCGGGGGTGCTGCTCATCGACCAGGAAGCGGCCCGCGAGCGCATCCTCTACGAACAGTACCGGCAGGAGCTGACCCGGGCCGTGGGCACCTCGCAAACGCTGCTGTTTCCGCGCACCGTCACGTTCTCGCCCGCCGACTTTGCCGTGCTGCGCGAGCTGACCGAGCCGCTGCACGCGCTGGGGTTCATCTTCACTGAGTTCGGGCCCAGCACCATTGCCGTGGAAGCCATTCCGGCCGGCATGCCGGCCCAGGACGAAAAGGAGCTGCTGGAAAGCCTCATCGAGCAGTTTCGCACCGCCGCCGGCCCCCTCAAGCTCGACCGGAGCGAAAGCCTGGCCCGGGCGCTGGCCCGGCGCGTTGCGGCCAGCACTGCGGGTGCCCGCTTGCCCGAATCTGAGCTTAGCGCCCTCGCCGACCGGCTCTTTGCCTGCCAGGTGCCCGGCTACACGCCCGATGGGCGCAAAACGCTGGTGCTACTCGACGGGCAGCAACTCGCCGATTTTTTCCGTAAGTAAGGCTTGGCCGCGAAGCTTCTGCGGCGCTCTAATTTCGCTTCATGTTCAATTTCACTCCCACCGTTCGCAATCTGCTGATTGCCAATTTGGTGTTCTTTTTAGCTCAAACCAGCCTGCTGCCCTTGCTCACGCAAGTGGGGAGTTTATACCCCATTGGCTCGCCCTATTTCTATCCGTGGCAGTTTTTTACCTACATGTTCCTGCACGGCAGCTGGGGCCACCTTTTCTCCAACATGTTTGGCCTGATTGTTTTTGGGCCCTTGCTGGAGCAGCGCTGGGGGCCGTCGCGCTTTCTGACCTTTTGGTTGATTTGCGGGGTGGGAGCCGGCGTGCTGCACCAAGGCGTGCGGGCCTACGAAACCCACCGAATGGAACAGGCGCAGCAGGAATTTCACCAGTCGCCGAGCGGCGCTGACTTTGCCAATTTCTTCGAAAAGTATCTGCCCGAAGCCCAAGGGTACGAAACCCTGGCGAATGCGTTGGCGCGCGACCCCAACAACCCCGAGTACATTGAGGCGACCACCAAGGCCATTGACGGCGTGGTGGACGAAGTCACCAACTCGCGCCGGGGCGGCATGCTGGGCGCGTCGGGGGCGTTGTTCGGCATCCTGTTCGCCTTCGCCTACCTTTTTCCCAACACCAAGTTGTTCATCTTTCCGTTGCCTGTCCCAATTGCGGCCAAGTACCTCGTCTTTGGGTACACGATGTTGGAGCTATACCAGGGCATTCATCGCACGCCGGGCGACAACGTGGCGCATTTTGCCCACCTCGGGGGACTATTGATTGGGTTTATTGTTTTGAAATTTTGGCAGGAAAGCCGGGAGCGGTTTTACTAAGCTCTGCGTTCTTCTCTTAACTTACTTCGTGCGAACAAGCACCTCGTTTAATTAGCGTTATGAGCATCGTTCAAGATATCCGTACGGCCTTCAGTCGCCGCGACAATGCCCTCATGCAGCTCATCATGCTGAATGTGTTGGTGTTTGCGGCGGTGGTGCTGCTCGAAGCCGTTACCTACCTCTCGCAAACGTTCGAGGTGCGCGCGCTGGTAATGCGCCAGCTGGAACTGTCGGCCAACCTGTCCGTGCTGCTCCGCCATCCCTGGACTGTGCTCACGTACGCCTTCGTCCATAAAGGCTTCTTCCACATTCTATTCAACATGCTGAACCTGTACTGGTTTGGTCAACTGTTGCGCGAGTACTTGGGCGACCGTCGCCTGGTGAGTATTTACATTCTGGGGGCGTTGGCCGGGGCCGCCGTGTTCCTGCTGGCCTACAACCTGATTCCGGTGCTGCAGCCCGCTGCCGCCGCTGGCCAAGCAGTGTTGGGCGCTTCGGGGGCTGTCACGGCCATCATTGTGGCCGCGGCCACGCTGCTGCCCGACTACACCTTCATGCTGATTCTCATTGGCCCGGTCAAAATCAAGTGGATTGCTTTGGCGCTGGTGCTGATTTCCCTGGCCGGTATCAACGGGGGCAATACGGGCGGCGAAATTGTCCACCTGGGCGGGGCCTTGCTGGGCTTCCTGTTCATTAAGCAGCTACAGGCGGGCCGCGACTTGGGCCGCCCGGTGCAAGCCGTGGGCAACTGGTTTAGCCGCCTGACCAGCCGCCAGCCGGCCATGCGCGTGAGCACCACCCGGCGCCCCGAGCCCGTCACGGCCACGTCGGCCGGTGGCAGCAAGAAGTCGGCCGCAGCCAACCAGCCTTTGCAGGACGAAATTGACTTGATTCTGGACAAAATTTCGCGCTCCGGCTACGAGAGCTTGTCCAAGGATGAAAAGCAAAAGCTTTTCCGGGCCAGCCAGCAGTAGGCCTTAGAGCTTAATATCAACAAAAAGGCCGGTGCAACGCTGCACCGGCCTTTTTGTTGGCTTAATAGATGTCGTACTTGATGTCAGGCCGGTTATGAGTATAGAAGTACGCGTAGTTGGCGCACATCTGCTCCCAACCGGTTTCGGTGGCAAATTTTTCGTGCATCACGTCTTCCCAGGCCAGGCGCATCTGCCGGGCGCACACCAGCGGCCGTACTTGTCCTACCCCCGTCCCTAAACCCGGAATGGACACAGTTTTTACCTGCTCGCTCACTGGTTGGCCCGTGAGTAGTCGGCCGTAACGTACCAATAGGAGGATGGCCTTCATGGCCTGGTACACATTGGGCCCGCGCGTGATGGTCATGGGCGTGCGCATAGTGGGCGCCGCAATCAGGTAAGGGAAATCGACGTGACCCGTTGGGATGATTTCGGCCTGCCCAACCAATAGCTCCCCGTAATATTTCTCGCGGATGATGCGCTGCAGGTCTTTTTCCAGGTGCCAGCCTAGATTTTTGGAAATGGCGAAGTCGATGCCGCCGTTCATGTAGCCGAAGCTGTTGGCGGGGCTGACGAGGGCATCGGCCGGGAAATCGAAAATGGAGCCGAAACGGACGGTGACCTGCGGAACGTCGGCAAAAACTTTCTCCCAGGCGTCGACTAGTTCCTGGTTGGTGTCAATAAGGGTTAAGTGCATGAAAATGATTCAGGCCGCAAGGTACTGGCTTTGACCAGAATCAGCCCAAAACAAACGGGCCGCCCCACAAACGTGAGGCGGCCCGGTGCAACAGCCAAACCGTTGCGGGTAATTACTTCAGGGTGGGCAATCTACGCCGGCTGGCCCATCTTGTCCAGCGCGTCCATTACCTCTTTCACGTGGCCGCGCGAGGTTTCGAGCAGTTGCTTCTCTTCGTCGTTGAGCTGCAATTCAATCACGCGTTCCACGCCGTTTTTGCCCAGAATAACCGGGGCGCCGAGGTACACGCCGTTGATGCCGTACTCACCCTGCAGCTCCAGGCACACGGGGAACACACGGCGCTGGTCGCGCACGATGGCTTCTACCATTTGGGCAGCTGCCGCGCCAGGCGCGTACCAAGCCGAAGTGCCCATGAGCTTCACCAGCTCGCCGCCGCCCACGGCGGTGCGCTGCACGATGGCGTCGAGCTCAGCTTTGCCGATGAGTTCGGTAACGGGGATGCCGCCCACGGTGGTGTAGCGGGGCAGGGGCACCATGGTGTCGCCGTGGCCGCCCATCAATACGGCTTGAATGTCTTTGGGGCTCACGTTCAAGGCCTCGGCCAGGAAGGCGCGGTAGCGGGCCGTGTCGAGGATGCCGGCCATGCCGAACACCTTCTCGCGGGGCAGCTTGGCGGTGAGGTGGGCTTGGTAGGTCATCACGTCGAGCGGGTTGCTCACCACGATGATGATGGCGTTGGGGGAGTGAGCCACCACTTGCTCCGTCACCGACTTCACGATGCCGGCGTTCACCGAAATCAGGTCGTCGCGGCTCATGCCGGGCTTCCGGGGCAGGCCCGAGGTAATCACTACCACTTCCGAACCAGCCGTGCGGCTATAGTCGTTGGTGACGCCGACGGTGCGCGAGTCGTAGCCGATAATCGGTGATTTCTGCCAGATGTCGAGGGCTTTGCCTTCGGCGATGCCTTCCTTGATGTCGACCAGCACAATTTCGTTGGCAATTTCACGGGTGGCGAGCACATCGGCGCAGGTTGCGCCCACGTTGCCGGCTCCGACTACGGTAACTTTCATAAGAAAAGGATTGGGGGGTTGGAGTTTCGCGGGTAAAAGTAACGCCTGCAACGCAAGAACGAGTACCCCGAAATTTCATTTCGGCCCGGGTTGGCGTCGTTTGGGAGGGCCGAAATAAAATTTCGGGGTACTCGTGCTAAAGGCGCGGCTGTGGTTAGAGTCGCTGCACCGTCAGTACCCGTTCAGTCGCTTCCTCCACCTTAAATCGGTCGTCGACGCGCCAGCCCACCACCCAGCAGATTTTGCCGTCGCCGGAAGTCAGCACGCGCACGTCGTCCTTCAGGTTCAGCGGGACTTTCTGGTCAATGAGGAAGTCGCTGAGCAGCTTCTTGCCTTTCATGCCCAGCGGCATAAACCAGTCGCCTTCCTGCCACTTGCGCAGCGTGAGGGGGAATTTGAGCTTGTCGGCATCGAGTGCGGCGGTGCTTTTCGAGCGGGGAATGATGAAGTGCTTGGCGTCGTCGTGCAGCTCGGCTTTCAGGCGCATGCCGTCGGCCAGCAGGTCGGTTTGGCCCGCCGCGAGCTGAAACGTACCAAACTGCGTGAGCCGGCGTGGCGTGATGACCAGGTGCTCCCGGTCTTTCACCAGCCGGTGGGTAGGCGAGTCAAACCGCCGGCCCGACTCCCCCGGAAATGCCGCCACAATGTCCTTCACCATCAGCCAGGAAAAGCCGAAGGGGCGCAGCAGTTCGTGTAGCACCAGCGTGGTGGCCGCGGTTTTTTGCAGCGTGGAGATGTTGAGGTACGTCACCTCGGCCTCGTCGCGGCGGGCCTGGGCGGAGGTGTCTTCCACGTAGCGGCGCACAATTTCTTCGGCCCCGCCCACGCGCTCGGCGGTGGCGTGCATGGTCTGGTCGAGGTTGGGGTTGATTTCGCGCAGCACGGGCAGCACCTCAATGCGCAGAAGGTTGCGCTGGTACACGGGGCTGTCGTTGCTGTCGTCTTCGCGCCAGCGCAGGCCGCGCTCCACCAGGTAGTCGTGCAGGTCGTCGCGGCCCTGGCCCAGCAAGGGGCGCACCACGCGGCCGTTCTTCACCTGGATGCCGTGCAGGCCCGCCAGCCCAGTGCCGTGCGTCAGGTTCAGCAGCATGGTCTCGGCTTGGTCGCGCTGGTGGTGGGCCGTGGCGATGTAGGCCAAGCCCTGCGTCTGGCGCACCTGCTCAAACCAGCGGTAGCGCAGGAAGCGGGCCGCCATTTGGGTCGAAATGCCTTCCTGTTCGGCGAATTCCTTGGTCTGAAAAAATTCGGCGAAGTAGGGGAGACCGTATTGCTTGGCCAGCTTGCGGACAAACTGTTCGTCGGCGTCGGCATCCTCGCCGCGCAGGCCGAAGTGGCAGTGCGCCACCGCCACCTGAACCCGCAATCGGTGCAAAATGTCTAACAATACCACCGAATCGAGCCCGCCGCTGACGGCCACCAATATGGCATCGTTTTCGATGGAGAAAAGGTCGTGTTCCTCAATAAAGCGGCGAACGGCGTCAAGCATGGAATAGAATAAAGACTCCTCGGCGGCCAGGGCACGGCCCGCGAGTGAGAATGAAAGGAAAATTAACCCAGGCCGGTTTCGCGCAGTTTGGCTTGCACAAGACCCAGGCGTTGGGTTACGGTGAGGTCGCCGCGCAAGGCCAGCACCGGGCAACTAAACTGACTGAGCCAAGCCGTGTGGTTGGCCAGCGTGCGGCTGCCGCCCGCGGTGTTGTCGTCGTAGCCCGCGGCCCAGGCCAGGAAGGCCTGAGTTTGCGCAGCCCGTTCTGGATTGGCAAAAATAACGTCGCCGTAGCGCTCCTGCTCGCGTTGTTGCAAGCGGTGGAGGCGCAAGGTGGGCGGTAGCCACAGGAAAACGGCCAGGTCGAAGGCTCTCAGCCACTGCGGGCCCCAGCCAACAATAGAGCCGCCCAGAATCCAGCGCGGCGGCTGGGCGAGGTCTGCCGCCAGGGCCGCGTCGCGCTCTGCCGGTGGGCGGCGCACGGTGAAAGGCGGGTTTGAACGCTCCCAGAAATAATCGTCGCTGTCGAAATAGGGCACGCCCAATGTCGAGCCTAACGCTTGCCCCAGGGTGGTGACCCCCGTGCCGGAAGCGCCAAAAATGTGCAGTCTCATGGCTGAAGTAGAATAACAAAACCGGTCCCGGGCACTATGCTGCAAAGATGGCCGTTAGCCGGGGCCCCGTACCTTTGAACCCAGAATGTCCTTTTCCCGCGTCCTTTTTCTTCTGCTGTTTCTGCTGCCGCTGCTGGGGCGGACCCAAACGACTCGGCCTGCACCGGGTAACCCCCGCGCCGGGGCTGCGTCGCCAGCCGCTAAAGGGGCGCCTATTAAGTTGCTTCCGGGTACTGGCGAGTTGGTGGGCGGGGAGTTCAACGGCGTGAAAATTCGCAAGTTGCTGGGCAACGTCAGCTTTCAGCAAGAAGACACGTTTCTCTACTGCGACTCAGCTTATCAGTACCTGGACCGCAACGAAGTGGAAGCTTTCAGCAATGTGCGCGTTGTGCAGGGCGATACAATGACCATTACCGGCGACCGGGGCTTTTACGACGGCGAGCGGCGCACCGCCCGCATGACGGGCAACGTGGTGATGCGCGACACCCGCATGACCCTCACCACGCCCAGCCTGGTGTACGACCTGAACCGCAAAACCGCGTCCTATACCGAAACCGGCCACCTCACCGACCCGCAAAACACGCTCGACAGCCAGCAGGGCTTCTACGATACCAATACCAAGGTCTTCGTGTTCACCAACAATGTGCACCTCGTCACGCCCGATTCGGAGCTGAACAACGACTTGCTGCGCTACAACACGATTACAAAAATTGCCTACTTTGATGGGCCCACGCGCATCAAAGGGAAGGACGGCAACCTCTACGCCGAGGGCGGAAACTACAACACCATTACCCGGGTGTCGAACTTCAAGAAGAATGCTAAGATTGACACGCCCAATTACCTGCTGGGCGGCGACGAGCTGGTGTATGACGAAGTGAAGGCCTACGGCGTCGCCAAGGGCCACGTGAGTTTGATTTCGAAGAAGGACAACCTGACCCTGCGCGGCGACGTGGGCCGCTACTGGCGAAACCTGGGCCGCACCAAGCTCTATGGGGGCCGGCCGGTGGTGCGCAACATCAGCGAAAAGGACACCTTGTACATGGCCGCCGACACCCTGCTGAGCGTGGAAGCCCGGCCCGGCCAAACCACCACGCGCACGGTGCTGTATGCCTTCCCGAAGGTGCAGATTTTTCGGGGCGTCATGCAGGGCATTTGCGACTCGCTCACCTACGACCGGCAGGACAGCATCATCTACCTGAACCGCGACCCGGTGCTGTGGCAGGCCAAAAACCAGCTCACGGCCGATTCCATGCAGATACGGTCCAAGCGCGGGCGCATCGACGAAATGCGCCTGTATGCCAACGCCTTTGCCGTGGACCAGGACACCCTGCTGAACTTCAACCAAACCAAAGGCCGCAACATGATGGCCTACTTCCGCGACAACAAGCTGCGGCGGGTGGACGTGCTGGGCAACGCCGAGAGCATTTTCTATGCCTTGGAAGGTGACACTGCCACCACAGGCATGAACCGGGTGCTGTCGGCCAATATGCGCTTGCTTTTCGCGGAAAGTAAGCTCAACAAAATATCCGTGCTGGCCAACCCCGAAGCGAAGTTCATTCCGCCCCACGAACTCAAGCCCGACGACGAGCGCCTGAAGAACTTTAAGTGGCGCGCCACGGAACGGCCCACCCGCCGCCAGGTGTTGGGCAAACAGTTTGACGACCGGCCCAAAAAGCGGCCAGTTGCCAAGAAAAAGACCAAAACCACGACCACAACCAAAGCCAAAAGCAAGGCCGCTCCTAAGAAAACCCCGGCCAAAACCACCAAGCCGCAAGCCGTTCCCAAGCCCAAACCGGTAGTAGCGCCGGCCCCGCCAGCCGCCTCGGTATTGCCCCTCAAAACGCCGGCTGCCGCGCCTACTACGCGGCGCTAGCTGCAACCTTTGGCCGCTTGTGGGCACTCTTGCTGCCGATGGCTTAGCCGGAAGCGGCGCCGCGTTTGCCTTCGCCAGCTCAAATCGTTACCTTTGCACCCCTTATGCCGATTTCCCGCCTCACGGTTCTGTTTCTGCTCGTTAGCACGCTCATATTGGGTTCATGCGCCAGCGGCTATCAGCGCCTGCTGAAAAGCACCGACGTTAACAAAAAGTACGAAGCCGCAATTCAGTACTATGAAAAGGGCGACTTTTTCCGGGCCGGAACCCTGCTCGAAGACCTGATTCCGCTGCTGAAAGGCCGGCCCGAGGCCGAAAAGGCCCAGTTCTACTTCGCCAACACGAACTACAAGCAGCGCAACTACGTGCTCAGCTCGTTCTACTTCAAGCAGTTCATGGACACGTACCCCAACTCGGAATACACCGAGGAGGCCACGTACTTGAATGCCAAGTCGCTGTTTCTCGATTCCCCCGGCTTCGAGCTCGACCAGACCAACACCGTGTCGGCCCTCGAGTCCATCCAGGATTTCCTGAACCGCTACCCCGAGAGCAAGTTCCGGGCGGAAACTGACAACATGGCCCAGGAGCTGCAGAAGAAGCTGGAAAACAAAGCCTTCGAAAGCGCCAAGCTCTATTACCAACTCCGCTACAACCAGGCGGCCGTGGTGGCCCTCACCAATTTTCAATTGCAGTACCCCGCTTCGGCCTTTGCCGAGCAGGCCGCGTTCTTGCGCCTGACGGCTCAGTACGCCTGGGCCCAGGAAAGCGTGGAATCGAAGCAGCGGGAGCGGTTTTTGGAGGCCGTGAACTTCTATCAGCAGTTTCTTGACGCTTTCCCGAAAAGCAAAAATCTGAAAGCCGCGCAGGACATGTACGACGTCAGCCGAGCGCAAATTGTGAAGCTCAAGGACGTGCCCGCCGCGGCATCTAACTAATTTGTAATTAATATCAGCCCATGAAACCTAATCCCAACACTGTATCGAGCTCCATCATCACGCGCAACGTGGCGGACATCACCGGTGACAACGGCAACGTTTACGAAGCCATTTCCGTGATTTCCAAGCGTGCCAACCAACTGTCGGTGAAGCTCAAAGAAGAGTTGAACGACCGTCTGGCCGAGTTTGCTTCTACCGTCGACAACCTCGAGGAAGTGTTTGAGAACCGCGAGCAAATCGAGGTTTCCAAGCAGTACGAGCGCATGCCCAAGCCCACCAGCCTCGCCATCGAGGAGTTTCTGCAGGGTAAAATCCAGTACACCACGCCCGAGCCGGAAGAGGTTCCGATTCCCCGCGAGCTGTTCTAAGCGAAAGCGGCTTCTGCCCAACTCAGGAACGTCATGCTGAGCGCAGCCGAAGCATCTCTACCGCAGTACTAATCAATTTTAGTGTAGCGGGCGAGATGCTTCGGCTGCGCTCAGCATGACGTTCTTATTGTTATTTAACTTTCAGTTTCTATGTCTGCACCGGCACCGAGTAGCGAGCAGCCAACGGTCCTCCAAGGCCGCCGCATTTTGCTGGGCGTGAGTGGCAGCATTGCCGCTTACAAAACGGCCGCACTCACGCGCTTGCTGGTGAAAGCCGGTGCCGAAGTGCAGGTCATTCTCACCGAAGCAGCAGCAGCGTTTGTGACGCCTCTTACCCTTGGTACCCTCTCCAAAAAGCCCGTCCTGACGGGCTTTTTGCGTGATGCGGCCTCTGGCCAGTGGCACAACCACGTGGAGCTGGGCCTGTGGGCCGATGTGCTGCTCATTGCGCCGGCCAGTGCCAACACCATTGGGCAGCTGGCCAACGGGCTGTGCCCCAACTTACTCAGCGCCGTGTATTTGTCGGCGCGCTGCCCGGTGTTTCTGGCCCCGGCCATGGACTTGGACATGTTTGCCCACCCAGCCGTGACGCAGAACCTGGCCCGACTGCGCTCCTTCGGCAACCACGTGCTCGACTCGCCCAGCGGCGAGCTGGCCAGCGGCCTCAGCGGCCACGGCCGCATGCTGGAGCCTGAGGACATCGTTCTCGAATTAGAAGGGTTTTTTGACGGCGTCTAAGCTACAAGCTCAGCATGACGTTCTTTGAAGCGTCTACTCTTATTAACTTCAATGCACGTTCTTCTTACCGCAGGCCCAACCTATGAACCGCTGGACCCCGTTCGTTTCCTGGGTAACCGGTCGACTGGGAAAATGGGCTACGCCCTGGCCGAAGCCTTTGCAGCGCAGGGCGCTGACGTGACGCTGGTGAGCGGCCCAAGCCACCTGCCCGACCCCGCCAGCGCACGCATCCGCACGGTGCGGGTAGAAACGGCTGCTGAAATGTTCGAGGCGGCCTCTGCAGTGGCCGGGGAGGCCGATGTGTGGGTGTTTGCGGCGGCCGTGGCCGACTACCGGCCCGCCCAGGTAGCCACCGAAAAAATCAAAAAGGCGGGCGAAACACTCACCCTGGAGCTGGTAAAAAACGTGGACATTGCCGCCACGCTCGGCCAACGCAAGCGGGCTGAACAATTTGCCGTCGGTTTTGCGTTGGAGACTACGAACGAGCTGGCCCACGCCCAGGACAAGCTGCACCGCAAGAACTTCGACCTCATTGTGCTGAATTCCTTGCGCGACGCGGGCGCGGGCTTTGGCCACGACACCAACAAAGTGACCGTGCTGGATGCCGCCGGCCAAATCGTTAATTTTGAATTGCAGTCCAAAGCCGACGTGGCCCGCGGACTGGTTAGCCAGATTTTGGCCCGCTTGACCCTTACCCCATGATGCGAAAACTCCTCGCAGTATTCCCCCTCGTTGCGTTGCTACTACTGGCAGGCCCCACCAAGGCCCAAGAGCTGCTGGCCGAAGTGCAGGTGACCACCCAAAACGTGACCATTACCGACCCCACGCTGGTGACGCAGATGCAGAACGACATCCGCAACTTCCTCAACACCCGCGCCTGGACCACTCAGACGTATCGGCCGGAGGAGAAAATTCGGTTGCGTGTTTTCATCGGCATCACGGCCATTCCGCAGAACGGCACTTACAGCTCCACCATGCGCCTGATTTCGACGCGTCCGGTGTACGGCACGGGGTACGAAACGAACGTGGTGAGCGTGGTCGACCGCAGCTTCAATTTTAATTATTCGCCCCAAAACCCGCTGGACTTTTCGCCCAATAGCTTCGTGTCGAATCTGTCGTCGCTGCTGGGTTACTACGCCTACATGGTGATTGGCATCGACCGTGACACCTTCGCGCAGCTGGGCGGCACGCCCTATTATGAGCTAGCGCGGAACGTCGTCAACTATTCGGCCAACCAAACCAGCACCAACGAGCCCGACGAAGGATGGCGCGGCACGGGCACCCGCGAACGCCACTTCCTGCTCGACAACCTGACCGACCCTCAGCTCGAAGCCTTCCGCACGGGCCTCTACAACTACTACCGCCAGGGCCTGGACCGCTTCATCGAGAAGCCCGACGAAGCCCGTGTTTCGGTGATGTTGGCCTTGAACGGCATCCAGCGGGCCGTCACGACGCGGCCCGGAGCATTATTTACCCGGGCTTTCTTCGACGCCAAATCGGACGAAATCGCCAACATCTTTCGGACCAGCCAGGACCAGCAGCTCAAGCAGCAGCTCGTGACCATGCTCACGGAAGTGGACCCCGGAAATTCGGCGAAGTACCAAACAGTTTTGAAATAGATTATGAGCTGTGAATTACGAATTATGAGTTGTTGGAACGGCAGCTTGTGATTCATAACTCATAATTCGTAATTCATAATTACTATAATGTTAGTCGATTTACGTATCAAGAATTACGCGTTGATTGAGCAATTAGAGTTGCGTCCGTCGCCGCTGCTGAATATTATTACGGGGGAAACCGGTGCGGGCAAATCCATTATGCTGGGTGCCATTGGCCTGTTGCTCGGCAACCGGGCCGACTCGCGCATGCTGTTCGACACCGAGCGCAAATGCGTGATTGAAGGCCAGTTTGACATTGCCAATTATCAGCTGCAGGACATCTTCGAGGCCGAAGATTTGGACTACGACGTGCAGTGCATTTTGCGGCGCGAAATCAGTCCCAACGGCAAGTCGCGCGCCTTTGTGAACGACACGCCCGTGACGCTGGAAGCGCTACGGAAAATAGGCGCCAACCTGATGGACATTCATTCGCAGCACGACACTCTGCTGCTGGGTGATGCCGTGTTTCAGCTCAATCTGTTGGACTTGTTTGCCGGCTTGGTCCCGCAACGCACGCACTACAGCAACGCCTTCCGCCAGTACCGCAAGCTCGAAGCCGACCTGAACACGCTGGAAAGCCAGGCGGCGCAGGCCAGCAAGGAGCTCGACTACAACAGCTTTCTGCTGAACGAGCTGGAGGAGGCCCGTCTCGACACCGAAGACCAGGACGCCCTGGAGCAGGAGGTGAAGCAACTCGAGCACGCCGAGGAAATCAAGTACAAGCTGAGCCAGGCCCTCCACGGCCTGCGCGACAGCGAAAGCTGTGCCACGGGCAGCATCAAGGAAGCCGTGACGCTGCTGGGGCAAGTCGCCACTTACGCCGACAACTTCAAGGAGCTGCGCGAGCGCCTGGACAGCTGCCTGATTGAGCTGCACGACATCGCCGACGAGGTAGAAACCGCCGAGCGCCGCACCGAAGGCGACCCCGCCCGCGCCGAGGAGCTGCAGGACCGCCTGAACGTGCTTTATACACTGCAGCGCAAGCACCAGGCCCGCGACCTGCCTGCCCTCGTTGCTGTGCGCAACGAACTGCGCCAAAAAGTAAGCTCCGTGTTGAGCCTGGACAAAGAAATCGCCCGCCTGCGCAAAGACTCGGACGCTGCTCTTGCTTCCGTGACCAAGCAAGCCGCAAAGCTGTCGGAAAGCCGCCGTAAGTCGTTCCCGAACTTCGAGAAGCAGCTGGGCCTGCTGCTGGCCGACCTGGGCATGCCGCACGCCCGCATTGTGGTGCAGCACAGCACCGGTGCGCCTGCCGCGAGTGGTACCGACGTGGTGAGCATCCTCTTCACGGCAAACAAAGGCGCCCAGCCCCAGACCCTGAGCAAAGCCGCTTCGGGCGGTGAATTCTCGCGCCTGATGCTGTGCATCAAGTACATGCTGGCTGACAAGACGGCCCTGCCCACCATCGTATTCGACGAAATTGACACCGGCATCTCCGGCGAAATTGCCGTGAAAGTGGGCCGCATGATGCAGCAAATGGCGCAGAAGCACCAACTCGTGGCCATTTCGCACTTGCCGCAAATGGCCGCGGCCGGCGACGTGCACTACTTCGTGTACAAAGAGGACCGCGCCGACCGTACCGTGAGCCGCATCCGGGAGTTGAACCAGGACGACCGCATCAAGGAAATCGCGCACATGATTGCGGGCGCCAAGCCGAGCGAGAATGCTTTCCAAAGCGCCCGCGAACTGCTGGCATTGCGGGGCGAAACGGTGAGTGGTGAGGTGGTGAAATAGTGAGTTGATGGGTGGGAGGTAAGGCTGTTTGCTAACTTGCCACGCGTTTGTGCCCAACCTTTGGACAGCACGTTGCTCACACTTCACCATTTCACCGTTTCACCATATGGCCAATAATCTCCTCGCCGGCAAAGTCGGCATTATTTCCGGCGCTCTCAACGACCAATCCATTGCGTGGAAAGTGGCCCAAAAGGCCCACGCCGAAGGCGCCCGCTTCGTGCTCACCAACGCGCCGCTGGCCATGCGGATGGGCGAAATCAACAAGCTGAGCGAGGAGTGCAACGCGCCCATCATCCCGGCCGACGCTACGTCGACGGAAGAGCTGGAGGCGCTGTTTTCAGGCGCACAGGAGCAGTTGGGCGGCAAGATTGACTTCGTGCTGCACAGCATCGGCATGAGCGCTAACATACGCAAAAAGAAGCACTACGGCGAACTGGACTACAAATTCTTCAACCAGACCATCGACGTGTCGGCGCTGTCGTTCCACAAGATGATGGCCGTGGCCGAGCGGCAGGACGCCATGAACGAGTGGGGCAGCATTGTGGCCCTGAGCTACATCGCGGCCCAGCGCGCTTTCCTTGACTACACCGACATGACTCAGGCCAAGGCCATGCTCGAAAGCATTGCCCGCAGCTACGGCCAGCGCTTCGGCAAGCTCAAGAAAGTGCGTGTGAACACGGTGTCGCAGTCGCCCACCAAAACCACGGCCGGCACCGGCATCACCGGTTTCGATGCTTTCTACAACTTTGCCGACATGATGTCACCGTTGGGCAACGCTCCGGCCGAGGCTTGCGCCGACTACTGCATCTCGCTCTTCTCGGACCTGACCCGCTACGTGACCATGCAAAACCTGATGCACGACGGTGGTTTCAGCACCACGGGCATCTCGGCTGAGATTGTGGACGTGCTGACCAAAGTGTCGGGCATGCAAGAATAGGCGCGGCCTGATTCATTGAACGAAAAAGCCCGGCCAGTTAGTTAGCCGGGCTTTTTTGCGTTTGGCTTAATGGAAAGAGCGGCTCAGCAGGAGGGAAATTTCGGTATAGTTGCGCAGCTGGTTCAGCGCGACGCTGGCCTCAAACTGGCGGGGCAGGCCGTGCGTGAGGCGTCCTTGCCACTGCCAGTAGGTTGGCCAGTGCGTGGCCTGGGCCGAGGCATACACGTTGAACGGCGCCGGAAAAGCATTGAATCGCAGTCCAAGCGTGTAGCCATAGCCCGTGCTGGTGGAGGAAACTTCGGCACCGGTTGGGCGCCAGCGTGCATAGCCCGTGCCCAGCACCAAGGTAGGGAGCCGCACGCCGCCGAGGTAGCCAACGTAAACGCCCAAGTCTGCGGTGTAGCTATCGAACGCCATGTTGGCGGCGGGTACGCGCAGTTGTTGGTATTCCAGGTTTTCGGTGACGCTCGGGGCGCGGAAACGCCGAATTGATGGCAGGACCAGGCCAATGCGTAGGGCGTGATTGCGGGCTAAATTGGTTTGGTAGCTGGCGGTGGCCGTGAGCGGCACGCGGATGAAACGGGAGCCGTGCAGCATTATGCCCGCGCCGAAAGCAGCGTAGCGCACGCCGCTGATTAGGGAAACCTCGAGCTTGGGCGGCGCTAAACAGCAGCATTCGGATATGGACTTCAAGTCGACGGCCAATCGAAGCGTGATGTTGCTGCCGCCGGCCACCCGCAAGTGCTGCGTAGCGTAGCCGATGGACGAAACCGTGAGCGCCACGCTGTCAGGCCGGTTGGGTACGGTGAAGGAGAAGTATCCATCCGAACCGGAAGAAGTGCCATTGGTGGTGGCGGTTTGCAACACGGTGACGCCGGGCAGTCCATCGCCGGATTTTGCATCCAGCACCCGTCCGGAAATGGGGGTTTGGGCGAAGGCAAGGGAAGACCACAGGCAGGCGCAGAGCAGTAAGAGTAGTCGCATAAAGGCATGTTGAAGTGTGGTAATGCCTTTTTGATGCCCGCGGTGGCCCGATTACACATGCGGCAACAGGAAATGACGGCGCTTGGCCGGCAACGATTACGCAAAAAACCGGTGGTTTTGGCTGCCCTAGCTGCTAGGTTTGCACCTCCAACCCCGCATTTCCATGAAGCAATTATTTCTTTTCTTGCTGCTAAGCATTGCCGCTTTGGGCCGGGCCTTCGGCTACGATTTTGTGGTGGCGCAGGACGGCAGCGGCAAATTTCGCACCGTGCAGGAAGCCTTCAACGCGGTGCCTGATTTCCGGAAGAAAGTCACTACCATCTTCATCAAAAAAGGCACTTACAAGGAGAAGCTGATTCTGGCGGGGTCCAAGCATTTCGTCTCGCTCATTGGCGAGGACCGCGACAAAACCATCCTGACCTACGACGACTACAACCAGAAGAAGAACATTTTCGGCGAGGACAAGGGAACGTCGGGCTCGGCCAGTTGCTATCTATATGGCCCGGATTTTTCAGCTGAAAACCTGACGTTTCAGAACTCGTCGGGGCCGGTGGGGCAGGCGGTGGCCTTGTGGGTGGCCAGCGACCGGGCACGCTTCGAGAACTGCCGCTTCCTGGGGTTTCAGGACACGCTGTATACCTATGGCTACGGCAGCCGGCAGTTTTACAAGAACTGCTACATCGAGGGCACGGTGGATTTCATCTTTGGCTCCAGCACCGCTTGGTTCGAAAACTGCGACATTTTTTGCAAAAAGGGCGGCTACGTCACCGCCGCTTCTACGCCCGACACCACGCGCTTTGGCTACGTGTTCAATAAGTGCCGCATTCGAGGCGATGCGCCGGCGGGCAGCTTCTTGCTGGGCCGGCCCTGGCGGCCGCACGCCAAAACGGTGTACCTGAATTGCGAATTGGGCGCCATCATCGGCCCCACGGGCTGGGACCATTGGGGCAAGGAAACCAACAAGCAAACCGCCTACTACGCCGAATACCAAAGCCGCGGCCCGGGCGCGGCCCCGAAGCAGCGGGTGCCCTGGTCGCATCAACTCACGGAGGCGGAAGCCAAAACCTACACCCTTCAGAACGTGCTGCACGGCTGGGACCCTCAGCCCGCCAAATAATCAATGTTTCGAGTCACGATACTTTATGGGGTTTTGCTGCTGGCGGCTGGACCGGCGCTGGCGCAACGCACGCCCAAAGCCAGCACTGTGGTGGTGGCGCAAGACGGCTCGGGCACCTACCGCACCCTGCAAGAAGCCGTAGACGCCGCCCCCAGCCAGTCGCAGAAGCCCGTTACCATCTTGGTGAAAAAAGGCGTTTACCGCGAAAAGCTGGTGGTGCCTGCTGGCAAAAGCCACGTGCGGCTGGTGGGGGAGGACGCGGCCAGCACCGTCATCACGGGGAGCGACCACACGGGCGATGCAGCCGGGCACAACACCTTCACTTCGCACACGGTGCTGGTGCAGGCTCCCGATTTCGAGGCCGAGAACCTGACTTTTGAAAACGCTGCTGGCTACACGGCCGGCCAGGCCGTGGCCCTGCACGTGGAGGGCGACCGCGCCACTTTTCGCCACTGCCGCCTGCTGGGCAACCAGGACGTGCTGTTGGTGGCCACGGCCGGGAATCGACAGTACTTCCAAGACTGCTACATCGAGGGCACGACCGACTTTATTTTCGGGGCCAGCACGGCCGTGTTCAACCGTTGCACCATCAACAGCAAGAAGAATTCGTATATCACGGCCGCTTCAACTCCTGCTGAGCAGCGCTACGGCTTTGTGTTCCTGAATTGCAAGCTCACAGCCGATACTGCGCTCGCGAAAAAAGTATACCTGGGCCGGCCCTGGCGCCCCTATGCCAAAGTGGTGTATCTGAATACCGACATGGGCGTCCACATCGAGCCTCAGGGCTGGGACAATTGGAAAAAACCAGAAAACGAGAAGACGGCGTTTTTTGCGGAATACAAGTCCACTGGCCCCGGCGCTAATGCCCAAGAGCGGGCCGCTTGGTCGCGGCAACTCACCGCTAAAGAAGCCAAGCAATACACGCTAAAAATTATTTTCGCAGGCAAGGAGACTTGGCTGCCTAAGAAGAAGTAGGGTTTGGCATAACCACGAAGCACCAGAATTGCCGTCATGCAGAGCGCTCAATACCCGCGGCTCAGCTCCACCAGGTTTTCCGGTGGCTGGCCGTTGCGCAGCAGCTCCAGGTTGCGGAGCAGCATGTCGGCTTTGGCTTCGTCTTCGGCGGGCTGGCCGCCGCCGGTGTGCTGGGTGAGCAGCACGTTGGGTAGGCTCCAGAGTGGGTTGTCGGGGGGCAGGGGCTCGGTGGCCGTCACGTCCAGCACAGCACCACTGAGGCGGCCGGACTGCAGCGCGGCAATCAGGGCGGGCTCGTCGGTGGTATTGCCGCGGCCCACGCTGGCGTACATGCTGCCGGGGCGCATGGCGGCCACCAAGTCGGCGGAGAAAAAACCTTCGGCGCTGCCCGGCAGGCAGTTTACCAAGATGTCGGTTTCGGGCAGCGCTTGCAGCAGCTCTTCTTTGGAGTGCAGCTGGGCTTGTGGGTCGGTGCGGGCCAGCAGCTGCACGGCGCAGTCGAAGCCGGTGAGCTGCTGACGCACGGCCAAGCCAATGGCCCCCGACCCGAGAATAACCACGCGACGGCCGCGCAAGAGCTGCGCCCGGTTGCGCACGAAAGCGCCGCCCACCCACTTTTTCTGCGCCTGCAGCACGGCCAGCTCGGGAATGTGGCGGTAGAGCGCCAGCAAGCCCGCCACCATGGTTTCGGCGCAGGGCCAGGCAAAAAAGTCGCCCATGTTGGCCACCGGCACCGACAGCTGCACCTCGCGGTAGCGCTCAAAGCCAGACGAGTCGATTTGCCAGAAGCGCAAGTTGGGCAGTGGGGCCGTGAGCATGGCGGGCGGCGGGTTGCCCAGTAGCACTTCAGCGGCTTGCACGGCGGCCGGCGTTGCTTCGCGACCGAGGTCGGCCGCGAAGGTGGCCTCAACGTCGGCGGGGAGGCGCTGCTCTAAATGGGTGCGGGCGGAGGCGCTCAGGGGCGAAAAAACGAAAAGCTTCATGGGGCAAAGTTGCAGCCGCGGTGGCTACACAAGAGTGAAGCGCCTTGTACGGGCCCCGGACGATATTTCGGCCGCTCGTCGGCGTATTCCTGATGACAAGCCGATGCGAGTAGTGCCAAATCAGAGCAATATCAGGGCTTAGAGCGCTGCTTATCTACTTGTTATAGCCAGCGCAAACGGTGGCTGCGCCTGGTCATAAAGCGTCCTTCCCGTCCGTACACGCACAAAAAAGCCCGGCCAATACCGGCCAGGCTTTTTTGGGTCCGCCACGGCGGCTCATTGGTGGGCGCTTTCGTCGCCGTCCACGGGCTCGCCCATCTTGTGCAAGCCGGCGGCCACCAGCGAGTCGGGCGTGACGTTGCTCATGTGCACCTGCGCTTTGTTCATGAAGCCGGAGATGACCTTGTCTTTGCCGGCCAGCAGGGCTTCGTAGCCGTCTTTGGCCACTTTGGCGGGGTCGGCCTTGCTGGCGCCGTTGGCCACCAGCTTCGAGCGCTCCATGTCGGCTTTGCTGAAAAAGTCGGTGTCCGTCACGCCGGGCTCCAGGTTGGTTATCGTCACGTTGGTGTCCTTTACTTCTTCGCGGATGGCGGCGGTGAAAGACGTGATGAAGGCCTTGGTGCCGTGGTACACGGCCTGCAGCGGGCCCGGCAGCTCGCCGCCAATGCTCGACACCTGCAAAATTTTGCCTTCGTTGCGGGCCACCATTTCCTGCAGGTAGAGCTTCGTGAAAATCACATACGCCCCGATGTTGAGCTGAATGATGTCGAGCTCGCGGTTGATGTCGGTGGTCGTGAACAGGCCGTACTGGCCCTGGCCGGCATCGTTCACCAGCGCATCAATTTGAATGCCGCGGGCTCGGACCTCGTCGTACACTTCAAAAGGCGCTTCCTTGCGAAACAGGTCGGCCGATATGGGCAGCACTTCGACGCCGTATTGCTGGCTGATTTCCGAAGCCGTTTGGTCGAGCTCCTGCTGGTCGCGGGCCACAATGACCAGGTTGTACTTGTCCTGCGCGAAGCAGTTGGCCAGCTCGCGGCCAATGCCGCTGGTGGCGCCTGTAATGAGAGCGGTTTGGGTTGCCATGATGTGAAATGTAGGGGAAGGATGAAGAATTACTAACGTTGGTATTCTGCCGGGGTTATGGTTAGGCTTATCTGCACTGAAAGCTCGGCGGCGGCTTTTTTTAAGCCTGGACACTTGCATCCCATCGGGTTTGCCTGCGTAGGAAAGGCCTCATCCCTGCCCCCTCTACGCATGCCTAAAATCCCCCAAGCCCCCGGCTTCGACAGCACCCTGGCGGTGTTGCGCGAAGGCTTTACGTTCATCGCCAACCGCTGCCAGCAATTGGAAACCGACGTTTTCCAGACGCGCCTGATGCTGCAGAAAACCATCTGCCTGCACGGCCCCGAAGCAGCCGCCCTCTTCTACGACCCCGCGCGCTTCGTGCGCACCGGCGCCGTGCCCCGACGCATCCAAACCACGCTCATGGGCCAAAACGCCATTCAGACGCTCGACAACGGCGCGCACCAGCGCCGCAAACGCCTCTTCATGGACCTGATGACGCCCGGCCGCGTGACCTACCTGCTCGAGATACTAGCCGAGGAATGGGAACTGGCGGCCCGGGAGTGGGAGCACATGCCGGAGGTGGAGCTGTTTCCCGCCGCGCAGGATGTTCTCTGCCGGGCGGCCTGCGCCTGGGTGGGCATGCCCTTGCGCGAGGACGAAGTGCGGTTGCGCGCCCGCGATTTTGGCCGCATGGTGGATGCCTTTGGCGGGGTAGGCGCCCGGCACAGCCGGGGCAAGCGCGCCCGGCGTCGCGCCGAAGCCTGGGTGCGGGCCTTTGTGAAGGACGTGCGCAAAGGGCGCGCCAGCGCGGAGCCCAACTCGCCGGCCGAAGCTTTTATCTGGTTTGAAAACGAAGACGGCCTGCTCAGCCCCCAGATGACGGCCGTGGAAATCATCAACCTGCTGCGGCCCATCGTGGCCATTGCCACTTACATTACCTTCGGGGCCAAAGCGTTGGCCGAGCATGCCCCGTACCGGCTGCTGCTGCAACAAGACGACAGCTACGCGCACCTGTTTGCGCAGGAGGTGCGCCGCGATTTTCCCTTCGGCCCGTTTCTGGGTGCGCGGGTGAAAGAGGACTTTGAATGGAACGGCTACCGCTTCCCCAAAGGCACGCTCACGCTGCTCGACATCTACGGCACCAACCACGACCCGCGCCTGTGGCAGGAGCCCGACACGTTTTGGCCCGAGCGGTTCGAAAACCGCGAACCCACGCCCTTCGACATGCTGCCCCAGGGCGGCGGCGACTATCTCAGCGGCCACCGCTGCGCCGGCGAGTGGATTACGCTCTCCGTCATCAAGCAAGCCGTGCTGTTTTTGGCCCGCTGCCTGCGCTACGACGTGCCGCCCCAAGACCTGAGCTACGACCTGACCCGCATGCCCACGTTGCCCCGCAGCGGCTTCATCATGCGCAACGTGCGCTTGCTGGCCCCGGAGCGGGAAGCGCCGGTAGCGGCAGCTGTTTCGGGCTGCCCGTTTCACGGGTAGTTTTTAGACGTGGCTTGGTCGTGTTGCGCTGCGCGAGGCTCGTGCTAACCGGAGTATATTGGCTGAGCCGCCGTGCCCCTCACTGCCGGCGGCTCAGCCCCCATGCTTTTCGATAACCTGGCCGAGTTTACCCGTAATTCCAAGTACCTGCCCGATTTGGCGCCCGACGTGGCTTTTCTGATAAGGCCGGATTTTTTCTACGGCAATTTCAACAAGCCCGAGCCGAATGACATGCGCAACAAGGTGGAAAAGCTTTACCAGCCCCGCCAAACACGCACCGGGCATTTGGTGCTGAGCGCCGCCGCGCAGGGCCACGAAAGCGAGCTGGCACGCTACTACACCTCGGTGGTGCAGGCGGCGGCCAAGCACCGCAAGCAGCTGCGAGAGCAAGCGCACTACTTCTGGATGCGGCCCCTGCTGCTGAGCCGCGGCGAGGTACAACTCTCGTTTCCGTGGTACGACACGTTTCCCGAAAGCGCCTCCCTCCTCAAAAGCCTGGCCGACCCGATGCCCGAAGGCCTCCTCTATGACGACATGGACCAGGGCTGGACCGCCGGCGCCTACGCCACCGCCGACAAGGTGTATTTCCTGGAAGGCGACGAGGACGGCAAGCCGCACACTGCCTGCCATACCGACCGGGCCCGCTTACAGCAGGCGGCCACCCTCGCGCTGGCTCGCACGCGGCAACTGCTGGAGGCGCTGGTGAAGCAGGTAGGGCAGGACTATTGGCGGTTCGGGGGCGGAGGACGTTAGGCGGCTCTCTATTCTACTTTGTGCAATTCCAAGCCTTCGATGTACTCGAAATGGCGGTCGTGCGAGAGCAGCGGTACTTCGTGTACGACACACAGGGCACCAATCCAGATGTCATTTTCCGGAATAGGCCGTCCTTTTTGTTTTAACGACAGGCGAATTTCCGCGTACGTTTCGGCTACCAGCGCATTCGTGTCGAGTAAGATGCAGCTTTCAATAAAGGCTTGGTAGCGGCTTTCATTGCGAAGCCGATTGGCGGAGTTTTTAGCTCCAAAAAGCAATTCGCCGCTGACGGTGACAGGTAGGTAGATGATGTCGAACTGTCGCAGTAGCTCTACAATACCTGGTTTGCCATTCAATAAATCTACCGCAACGTTGGTGTCTAGCGCAATGGTTGTCATGCTACCACTCGCCTTCGATGCGGCCAAATTCCTGCGTTAATGTCTGACGCTGGGCCTGAGCTTCGGCATCATCGAGGGTGCCCGCGAAGCTTAATACGGCCTCCCGATTGGGCGCAACTTGGGCAGCGGTGCGCTTTATCACCTGCACGTAGTCGAACAGCTGATGCAACAGCTGCAGGTCAGCAATGGAGTTGACGTCGTCGATGATGCGGGCGCGGAGATGCATGGCAATAGGCAGTTAGGTCAGGGAAGATACGCAAGGGTCAAGGCGAAAGTGCCCAGCGGGCCCAGTGTTGCCGGTTCCTCGGGCGAGGCAATGAACGAGGCGGTGGGCGGCAGGGCATCGGGCGAGGTGCCGACGTACATTTTGCCGCTCACGCTGAAGCACAGATGCACGCCCCATTTCAGGTCCTCGGTGGTGCCGGGCAGGCGCAGGCAAAGGGCTTGAAGGTCTTCGATGGTCATAGAGTGCTTTTCTGTCCGACAGAAAGCGGAAATGAAGTCATTTCTTTCGGAAGGCAAATGCTCTTTCTTGAACTAGAATGGTATCTCCAGCCATAAGCTGGTTTGTTACGGATTGATTAAATATATTCCAAGACCCACCATACCCTGATGAACAATATGCATTTGGGGATTGCTGCAGTTTTACATACCAACTAAGTTGAGGCGCGAAAAGCTGACCATTGGCTACACTAATTAGTTTGCTTGTACGGAACTTGCAAAATAACGTAACACCAGGACTTCCGGGTATACAACGTGCTGGTGTACTAACAGCGGGGACATTTTGATTGAGTACCGTGCATCTATTAGCGTTAATGAAAAGATTGTTTGAAGTTGAATCAACACTAAGAAGGTGCAATCTTTCTCTACTTCTGGATGCAATGGCATAGCTGACTGAACCGCTTATTAGCGGGTGCTTATAAGCTATTGTTGCTTGATTGTTCGGCATAATGGTGAGGGTATATGATTCCCCTGATGGGTTCGGAGTATTAGTGCTAGAAAATAATGGGGATGTAAGTAAAAGATTTCTTCTTATAAACTTTTCTATTGTATTTTGACTATTAACTGCACCATTTGCTGTATACATAATAATGGGGTTGATAGATAAAATAGTAGGTTCGGACTCGTAAATACCTTCCCAAGTAGGCAGGCTTTCTTCACTATTCTCTTTTTTGCATGCACATAGCATAAGCAGCCCCAATGCGATACAGCGTAATGGATTTTTTGTCATGATTTTGAGATAGTTATTTAATTGTGATACAAAGTAACGCATGATAAACAATATCTATATTAAAGCTTTAAAGAAACTTTCATGGAAGTGCAAATGCATACTTCCTCACGAAGCCGTATCCAGCACCTCGTCCCCATCATCGGCCATGGTTTTGGCTAGTTTCTCAATGTTGAGACTCCGCGCGGAGGCGTCGAAAATCTCGCGGTAGGTGCCGTGCTTAACGTACAGTTCGTCGTGGGTGCCGCTTTCCACGAGGCGGCCTTTTTTCATGACGTGGATGCAGTCCGAATCCACGATTTGGGCGAGGCTGTGGGAGATGATGACCACCGTGCGGCCCTGCTTGATGGCGTCGAGTGAGTTCTTTATTTGCTCGGTGGCGATGGCGTCGAGGCTGGCGGTGGGCTCGTCGAGGAAGATGATGGGCGGGTTTTTGAGGAACAGCCGGGCGATGGCGATGCGCTGCTGCTGGCCGCCGCTGAGCTGCTGGGCATCGGACTGGTACTGGCGGGGCAGGTCCAGGATTTGGTCGTGGAGGTAGGCTTGTTTGGCGGCGGCTTCGATGTCGGCCTGGGTGGCGGCGAAGTCGCCGTAGCGGATGTTTTCTTCGATGGTGCCCTTGAAAATGTGGTTTTTCTGGAGGACCAGGCCGATGCGCTGGCGCAGGGCGTGGGTGTCGTAGTCGGCCAGCGGCTTGCCGTCGAGGAGCATTTGGCCGGAGTCGGGGGCGTAGAACTTGCAGAGCAGGTTGATGATGGTGCTTTTGCCGGCGCCGCTGAGGCCGACGAGGGCGGTGGTTTTGCCTTCTTCGATGGTGAGGCAGACGTCGTGCAGGGCCTGGGTGCCGCTGGGGTAGGTGAAGTCCACGTTGCAGATGTCGAAGGTGCCGCGTACCTGTTCGGGCTGAATGGGGCCGGTTTCTTCAAGGGCCGAGTCGGCGTCGAGGATGGCAAAGAAGCCTTCGGAGTAGGTGAGGGCCTCGTTCATCTCGTCGTAGATGCGGTGGAGCTGCCGGATGGGCGCCGATACGTTGTTGAACAGCAAGATGTGGAACATGATGGCGCCAATGGAAATCTGGCGGTCGAGCACGAGGTAGGCCGTGAGGACGATGATGACGACCACGCCAATCTGCTCGACGAAGGTTTTGAGGCCGTCGTAGCGGAAGTTGGTTTTGCGCGTGACGAGCTGCGCGTTCACCAGCTTTTGCTGGGTGTCGGCTTGCTTTTTGGCTTCAAACTCTTCGCGCACGAAGCTTTTGATGACCACAATGCTGTCGATGATGCTGATGATGCCGTGGTTTTTGCTTTCGCGCAGCTTTTGCAGGCCGCGGCGCACGCCCTGTAGGCGGTCGGCCTGCCGGAAGCTCAGCCAGAAGTACACCGGCAGGATGGCCAGCGCCACCATGCCCACCCATTTGTTGGCCACGAACATCACCACTAAGGCCACAATGGCGTTGGCAAACAGCGGCAGGATGTCGATGAAGAAGTTTTGCACCAGCTTCATGAGGCTCTCCACGCCGCGGTCGATGCGGGTTTGGAGCTTGCCGGTCTGGTTGCCCTCGTCGGAGAAAAAGCCGAGTTCATAGCTCAGAATCTTGCTCACCGCCGTCTGCGACAAGGTGCTGGAAATATTGATGCGGATTTTCTCGCCGTAGTACTTCTGCCCGAAGGTGATGAAGGTGTTCACGATTTCCTTGCCCAGCAGGATGCCGCTCACCCAGGCTAGCATGGTCCAGCCGGCGTTCAGGCCCAGGTTGCGGTCGAGCAGGCCCTGCACGGTGTCCACGGTGTAGCGCAGCACGAAGGGGGTGACCTGCGCGGCCAGCGAGCCCACCAGCGTGAGCAGCAGCGTGGCAATGACGAGCGGCCGGTAGGGCCGCACGAAGGGCAGGAGGCGTTGGATAATCTGCCAGAGGCTCATCTAAGCGGGGCGGTGGGTGGAGCCGGTTAGACGAGTAGGGCGGGGGCGGGGTTGTTTTGGCGAGAAATCAATCCTTATTATCACAGTGCTGATAATAAGGATTGATTTCGATTATGTCTTTGCTAACAGTAATTAATGAATTGTTCCTAATGTCTTCCTCTATTATCAATTTTACATCTTTGTCAAGGAGGTAAGAGAGGTCGGTCATAAACTTAATCAGTTGGTTATGGTCATCAATTGAATTAATGTACTTAGGATTAACCGTGTTTTGAATTTCGTCGGCGGTAAAGAAAAAGCACTCTAGGCACAATGCTCCAACAGAAATAGTTGCTAGCGGCATACTGGATTGTTCATTGTTGCTGTCCCAGTATTTCATTACTGCTGTGAAAGCTACTTTTTCATCGTCATTTCCTAACTCTGTAGAAGAAACTACACGGTAACTACTATTAACATACTCCGCCCATATTTTCCAATCTTCACGAGTTGTGTCAGCTACATAGATGTCACGTAGCGAGCCATCGGTGTAGTAAACGTATTTTTTCAATTCTTCCCAATTCATAATAGGCACGTTTGTTAGGGGTAAGGTAACGAAAATAGGTTCCGCTGGCGCCCTTCTGCGACGCCCCGGCAGCACGAGAGTAACGCGAACTTTGTAGTTCGCGTCCTCGCGCCGTTAAATCCACCCGAACGGCGTGGGGACGCGGACTACAAAGTCCGCGCTACTCGCGACCCAGCAACTCCGCCAGCGCCGCGGCTTCGGTTTCGTAGGCTTCGGCTTGGAGGCGGAGCAGGTGGTATTGGGCCGCGTGGCTGGGCCCGAACCGGCGGGCCAGGGTCTGGACCCAGCGGCGGATGCTGGCGTTCAGGTCCTCGTCTTCGCGCTCTTCCGGAGTGCAACTCCGGAAGCTACGGCTGCTGGAGACTTTCAGTCTCCATTCGTTGAACGATGAACGCCGAACGAGCGGAGTATAACTCCGCTACAACGCCACTTTCAGAGTGCAACTCTGAAAGAGCAGGGGGGCGCGGCGCAGCGCCGGTAGGCGTGGGCAGCGGGGGTGTTGCGGGCCGCGCTGTTGCCGGAGCCGGACGCCGCGCTGCTGCCCGTGCTGGCCGCCTTTCCGCCCCGCAACGCCATAAAAGACGCCCAGTGCCTGGCGTGGCTGGAAGCCGACACCGCCGCCGCTGCCGGGCCCACGCCCGTGGCGCGCCGGTTGCTGGAGCTGTGCCTCCGGCTGCTGGAGGAAGAGGCCACCGCGCTGGCCGCGTTGCTGGCGTTGTAGTGCAAATGGGGCGATTGGTGGCGGCGCTTCCGCTGGCGCGCGACGCCGACGCGCGCCAGTGACCAACTCAATTTCAGCCCTGATACGGGCCGCCGGGCTCGCCCCAGCCCCAGCGGGGCATGGGCGCGTCGGGCGCCACGCCGACTTCGCCGGTGGTATTGGAGTTGATGACGGCAATTCGGGTGCCCCATTCCAGGTAGGCCACAAAGGCGGAGCGGAATTCGGGGTCGTCGGGCAGTTGCAGCTCGTCGGCGGTTTCCAGCAGCAGGTGCACCCAGCGCCGCCGGTGCTGCTCGGTGAGGTGGCGCGAGAAGTGCTTTTGAATCATGAGAAAGTGGCTGCCCTCGTGGGCGCTGTATTGCGCGGGCCCGCCAAATACTTCGGCCAGAAAATGCGCCACGTGCACCGAATGGCTGGGCGCCATGTGCCGGAAAATGGGTTCCAGCAGCTCGTCCTGAAACACTTTCTTGTAAAAAGCCGCCGTCAGGTTTTCGAAAGCGGGCATGCCGCCGGCCCACTCGTAGAGCGTGGGCACGGGTTTGGTTTCAGACGAAAGGCTCATGGCAATAGCGCTGTTGGATAATGCTTTAAATCTAGCGAAGCAATTGGCTTCTCTGAGTCGTACGCCCTTGCTGGCGCGGGTTTAGCGCAGCGCAACTCGTGACGAACCATCTAGGAGAGCCTGTGCTAGCGTAGAGCGACCAGTACATGGGCACCTGAGGTTCGCTATACCGCTGCTGTGGCAAGGCACAGGCTATGGCAAGTCAGTTACGCTGCGCTGAGCTCACGTTAGGACGAGGGAAAGGGTTGAGACAACCCAGCAGAACGTCCCGTTGATGCGAGCGTAGCGCGGACTTTGCAGTCCGCGTCCCCGCGCCGTTCGGGCATCGTTCAGGTTCCCGCCGGGGACGCGGACTGCAAAGTCCGCGCTACTTCGCTACTGTCCTAGCAGCACCGACACCCTGCTCAGGTTGCGGTCCAGCACCACCAGGTCGGGGCGGCCGTAGCCGTTGGCGTAGGCCAGCGCGAGGGCCCGGGGCTGGCGGCCCACGGCATATGTTGTGGCCGGGCCGAACGGGCCCGTGGGTGGCTCGGGCGGCCGGCCCATTCCCAGCCAGAGTAGAACAAGTAGCATGAGCCGAAGATAGTAGCCCCCTCTGCCCGGCCAGGACCTCGCCGGCTCGACGTGACATTGCCCCCTGAGTCGTCCTCGCATCGGCCCGCTCCGGGCTGCTGCTACCGGGCCAAGGGGCTGCCCAGAAACCTGCTATTCTAAGCGGCCCACCAGCGTCAGGAGCCGGTCGCGGGTCACGGTTTGGTTGTCCCAATACCACGGGTCGGCTTCCTCCACCCGCGCCAAGGACTGGTCCGACTGCTGAGCCAGCCATTGCACAAAGGCGGCACGGCTGGCAAAAACCAGCTTGGCCTCTTCCATGTAGTGGCCGTCCCAGACCTCGCCGTAGCGGAATTCGTGGTTTCGGTACTCGAAGCCCATGCCGCAATAGTCGCGGTGGTAGGGCGCCAGCGTGCGGCCCTGGGCCACGGCGTCGGCTACTTGCTCGGCCAGCTCGGGGCCGTAAGGGGCGCGGGGGCGGCGGCGGTTCTTTTTGGCGCGTAGCTCCTTTTCTTGCTTGCTAAGCAAGGCCGTGGCCTGCTGGGTTTCGGTGGTGAGCTGGTAAGTGCAGCCGCCGGTGGCCACGTCCACATCCACGGTGAGGCGGGCGGTGCCGGCGGGGTAGCCGGCTTCGAGGTAGTCGCCCACGAGGCGGTTGAAGAGGCGGTCGTTGAAATCCCAGAAGAACATGGACTTGCCGTCGGCCCGCTCGCCGCTCAGGCTGAACTGGGCTGCTGCGCCGGTCACGGCAAAACGGCCGCGCACGCAGCCCGCCTCTTTTAAGCGGGCTATGAGAAAGTCATTAATTGGGCGTTGGGCGTCGGCGAGGGTGGCCACGGCAAGGCGGGAGGAACGGTTATCGGCAGGTATGACGCAAGTTTAGCGCAGCCCAATTTATGTCAACAACCGAAAGCCATTCAAGGTCCTGCTCATCTGACACCCGCTTGTTGAAGCATATCTCCCGCAATCCTGAACCTGATTAGTGGCGCAAAAGAGAGGCATCAACAAGTGGACGCCCCATGAGCAGGACGGGCTGATGGGACTTACTAAACTCACCACCGCGCGCTAGGAAGTGGCCTTGGCGGATTCCTTGGCAACTGCCAAAGCGGGCGCCTCGGCTTTCTCCCGAAACAGAATTTTGTCAATCCGTCCTTTGTCGATGTCGATGATTTCGAACTGGTGGCCCTGCCAGGTGAATTGTTCGCCGGCTTTGGGCACGGCGCTCAGCACGTGCAGCACAAAGCCGCCCAGCGTGTGGAAACCCGCGAGCCCTTCCCGCTCGGGGCCCGGAACGTCGAACCGCTCCACAAACTCCTCAAAGGGCAGTTGCGCGTCGATGAGGTAACTGCCGTCTTCGCGCTGCACAATGTCCGGCTCGTCTTCGTCGGGCAGGGGCACGTCGCCCACCAGGGCATCAAACAGGTCGTTGATGGTGACCAGGCCCATGACGTCGCCAAACTCGTTCACCACGATGCCCTGGTGCGTGCGGGCTTCTTTGAACTGCTCCAGCGCTTGGTAGGCTTTGCTGTTGGTGGGCAAGTAGAGCGGGTCGCGCTTCAACTCGGGCAGCCGGCCCAGCTGCTCCTCGAGGCTGGGCTGGAGCAAATCGGCCAGGTAGACCACGCCCTGCATGTCGTCCAGGGTGCCCCGGCAAACCGGGTACATCGACGAAACCCGCGCCAACACCTTTTGCTTGTTGGTGGCCACGTCGTCGTTCAGGTTGAGCCACACCATGTCTTGGCGGGCGGTCATGAGCGAGCCCACGCGCCGCTCGCCCAGGTTGAAAACGTTGTTGACAATGTTGTGCTCTACTTCCTGGATGGTGCCCTCGGAGGCCCCTTCCCGCACCATCGACCGGATTTCGTCCTGCGTCACGGCGTTGTTTTCGTTGGGCTTGATGGGCAGCAGGCGCATCAGCAGGTCGCTGGACGTTTCGAGCAGCCAAATGAACGGGGCCGCCACGCGCGCCAGCATCGACATGGGCCTGGTCATCGCCTTGGAAATGCCTTCGGGGTTGACGAGGCCGATGCGCTTGGGCAGCAGTTCCCCCACCACCACCGAGAGGTAGGTGATGAGCCCCACGGTGAGCACCACGGCGATGCTGTGGCTGTAGGGACGGAGCGGTTCAAAGCCGGCAATCCAGCGTTGCACCGTGGCCGTCAGGCCCGCCCCGCTAAATACCCCCATCAGGATGCCGATGAGCGTAATGCCAATTTGAACCGTTGACAGGAAACGATTGGGCTCGTTGGCCAAGCTCAGAGCCGCTTGCGCCCGGGCATTGCCCTGCTTGGCTTCCGTTTCCAGCTTACTTTTCCGGGAGGAAACCAGCGCAATTTCCGACATGGAAAACACGCCATTCAGAACGGCCAGTAGCAAGATGATGAGAATTTCCATACCGCACTCCAGTAACTGCTGCCAGGGCTATACGGGCGGCAGAAAGGCCGGTATGGAATCAAAAAAGAACTTTTGAAACTTAGCTAAGCCGTAGCGAGCGGTGGTTTTGGCAACGGTTTAGGTTGAATTCTGCAGCCGGCGGCGCAGTGGTTGAATTAGAAACGTTCACCCATCACGTCTCTGATTATATAAGCGCTGCCAAGCGTACTGGCCTGGAATGCGTGGAATTGCGGGAGCTGTTTGATGACGAGGTCCGCCCGGCTGTTCCGCGGATTTTGGCTCTGCTGTTTAAGAAAAATGACCCCGACGAGGTTGTGTAAATAGTCAGCACAAAGCCGCAAAACCGGTCATGCTGGGCGCTGCCGAAGCATCTCCATTGCAACACTAATTCAACTTCGGTGCGCGGGAAATTTGCTCGACAAGTTCAGCATGACCGTTGTTATTCTAGTTATCTGCACAGCTTAATTGGGTGAAATAATTGCTGCTTTACGACAAGCTTAAAAAGACTGCATATTCCAATGGCTATTCATCTTATTTTCTATCAAAACTAAGATTGCAACCAGAGAAGCTGAAGAAAGTAACTTGAATATTCAGGTTGATAAGTATTAATTTGATAGATGAAAATTAATTGTGATAATGCTGATGAGTTGTAAAATTCGGGCATTAATAAGTTTAATTATTAGCAAATACATCTTACGTAAGTATCTTATTATCAATGATAAAGCAATAATTATTGCTGGGCGGAGTACGGTAGCTAATAAAAAAGGATTCGGAATTAATAATAATAATGCCGTGATTGAGGTTAATAACTGAGTAGCGAGTTGCTACGGCGGGCTTAATTAGCCAGTTGCAGTTGTCACCTAATTCTTTTTTATGTTGCGTATTGCTTTGCTTTTCGTTTGCTTGCTGGGATTTGCCAGCGCCGATGTTCATGCCGCGTCTGCGGGAATCACAAAAGGGCCGCTGCACAAGCGCAAACCCATGGCCGGCAACTACCGGCCCGTGTACAAGACATACCGGGGTCCTGGCCGGCAACGGAAAATTGGAGGTGCCCAGCGGCACGCTTCGGGGCAAGGTGGCTTGTTCGCACGTTCGCGTCGCGGCACACTGTAGCGCAAAGCTGCTCTCATCTAGCACTTGACAGGGGGCTGCCGGTACGCCGGCAGCCCTTTCTTTTTTGCGCCGATTTTTTGCCGCGATGAGCCTTGCCGAGTGGACGAGCCGTCGCGCAAGGAGTAGGGCATTGAAACGCACGCATTTCGGGGCCGTACAGGGTGAAGCCCTTAAGCACAACCGCTATGCAGCCCCAGCCACCCCCCAGCATTGGCCAGCCACTCGGCCGCGTCGATGGCATTCTGAAAGTAACGGGGGGAGCCCGCTACGCCGCCGAGCACCGCTTGCCGGCCTGCGTGCACGGCGTGCTTGTGACCAGCGCCATTGCTCGGGGCCGCATCAAGCGCCTCGACACCGCAGCGGCCGAACAAGTGCCCGGCGTGCTGGCGGTGCTCTCGCACTTGAACGCGCCCAAAGTACCCGGCTACCAAAGCGCCGAAACCAACCACAACCCGCGCGTGGAAGGCCAGGAGTTCCGGGTGTTCTACGACGACCAGGTGTACTACAACAACCAGCCCGTGGCGCTGGCCATTGCCGAAACGCTGGAGCAGGCGCAACATGCAGCGTCCTTGGTGCGGGTAGAATATGACCTCGCCGCCCACAAAACGGACTTGGCGGCTAACCTGCAGGCCAACGTGGCGCCCACCAAGGAAAAGGACCAAGCCCGCGGCCAGGCCGATGCCTACAAAACGGCCCCAGTTCGAATAGAGCAGGAATACCGCACGCCCATTCACGTGCACAACCCCATGGAGATGCACGCGGCCACCGCCCTGTGGGAAGGCAACCGGCTGACGGTGTACAACAAAACCCAGGGCCCCAAGCTGGCGCAGCAAGACCTGATGCGCATGTTTCAATTGCCCGCAGCTGATGTGCAGGTGCATTCGCCGTTTGTGGGCGGGGCTTTTGGGGGCTCGTCGCGCATTTGGCCGCCGGAAGTGGCCGCCCTTTTGGGCGCAAAAAAAGTGGGTCGACCGGTGAAGGTGATGGCCCGCCGCGACCAGGAGTTTAATATGGTGGGCTACCGGCCGCAGTCCATTCAGAAAATGGGCCTCGGTGCGACGACCGATGGGACGCTGGTGGGCGTTACGCACCTGGCGTATGGGCTTACCTCGCGCCACGAGCAGTTCGCCGAACGCATCATTCACCCCACCAAGACGGCCTACAAAACGCCCAACCTCAACACCCGCTACCGCCTAGTGCCGCTGGACATGAGCACGCCCGCCTGGACGCGCGGCCCCGGTGAAACCAGTGGCTCCTTCGCCCTGGAGTCGGCGATGGACGAGCTGGCGTATGCCCTAAAAATGGACCCGCTGGCCCTGCGCCTGAAAAACTACGCCGACATGGACCCCGAAAGCGGCAAGCCGTGGAGCAGCAAGTACCTGCGCGACTGCTACGAACGGGGCGCCGCCCGTTTCGGCTGGAGCAAACGCACGCCCGAACCCCGCTCAATGCGTGCCGGTGACCTGCTGATGGGTTGGGGGATGAGCACCGGCATCTACAAATCGGAACGGCAGGCCGCTAGTGCCCGCGCCCGCCTGCTGGCCGACGGCACGCTGCTGGTGCAAAGCGCTACCGCCGATACAGGGCCCGGCACCGGCACCATCATGACGCAGATTGCGGCCGACGCCAGCGGCGTGGCACCTGCCAACATCCGCTTCGAGCTGGGGGATTCTGCCTACCCGGAGGCGCCGTTGCAGGCGGGCTCGCACACGGCCACTTCGGTGGGCACGGCGGTGCACGAAGTATGCGCGGCCGTGAAGCAGCAATTGCTGGCCTTGGCGTTGCAGCTGCCGAGCAAGGTCTTGGGCAAACCCAAACCGGGAGAACTCACTGCCGCCAACGGAGTAGTGAGTTCAGCCGGCAGCCAAGGCAAACAACTGACGTACGCTGAGGTGCTGAAGCAACACAACCTGCCTGCCTTGGAAGTGACGCAGAAAGCGCAGGAATCGGCGGAAATGAAGGAGTACGTGGGCAAGTCCTTCTGCGCGAATTTTATAGAAGTGCAAGTGCACCCGCTCAGCGGTGAGGTGCGGGTGACGCGGGTGGTATCGGTAGTGGATGCCGGCCGGGTGCTGAACGCCAAAACCGCCCGCAGCCAAGTGTATGGGGCAGTGACGTGGGGCATCGGCATGGCGCTGATGGAAGATGCCCGGCTTGACCACCGCTACGGCCGCATCGTGAACCAGGACCTGGCCGAATACCACGTGCCCGTCCACACCGACATGCCCGCCAACATCGAAGTCGAATTCATTGACAAACCCGACTTCCTGCTCGACCCCATGGGCGCCAAAGGGCTCGGCGAAATTGGCTTGGTGGGCTTCGCAGCAGCCGTAGCCAATGCCGTGTTTCACGCCACTGGCAAGCGCATTCGAGAATTGCCCATTACGCCAGACAAGTTAATAAAAGCGGGACTCACGAGCTAGGAGGAAGCGGGAACGTCTTTTGCATTTCTACTCCACTTGCTGTCAACACATAAATGGTCATGCAGCGCGCAGCGAAGCATCTCGCGTGCCACCACTAATCATTGATTACCACCCCACGCGAGATGCTTCGCTGCGCGCTGCATGACCGGGCGGAATTGTTGCTAGTCAACATCTCCGAACAACGAAAAAGCCCCTGCCATTTGGCTGGGGCTTTTTTGTGCAATAAGGGAAAGGACAATTACTTGTCGGCTTTCTTAACCTTGATTTTCTTGTCGCCTTTGGCTTTCAGCTTGGCGCCGTCTTCGGTCTTAATCTTGGCTTCTTTCAGCTCGGCGCCACGGCCACCGCCGCGGTTCATGCGGTCAGACTGCATGGCGGTGTACTTGGTGTACTGGTCGGCGGTAAGCACTTCTTTGAATTGGGCGTCGTACTTGGCACGGTTGGCTTGCATTTGCTCGCGCATTTGGTCGCGGTTCGCAGCGTCGCGGGCCTGGCCACGCATGGACTGCATTTCTTGGCCACGAGCCAATAAGATTTGCTGGATTTTGGTGCTCTGGTCGGCACTCAGGCCTAGTTCCTGGGTCATGCGCTCGCTCCGGCGCTTGGCCATTTCCTCGGGCGAGCCCTGCATGCGGCCATAGCCGCGGCCCGGTCCCTGCTGAGTCGAGCCAACGGTGGGAGCGGTTTGGGTGGTGGTTTGGGCGGCGGCCGTGCCTACGGTGAGAGCAAAAGCAGCCAAATGGGGCAATAAATAGGTTTTCATTGACGAAAAAATAAACGAATTGGGATGAAATGGTAAGAGTAAAGGCCCGGCGCTTGGTTTAAGCGCCGGGCCTTTACGAAAGGAAACTAGCGGCGGCTGTCGTAGCGGTGAGCGGCTTCCCAACGGGCCCGCTCTTGGGCCGATACGCGGTGGTTGCGGTCGTAGCCGTAGTTGAAATCACGGCTGTTGCGGTCGTCGCGGCCGTCGCGGCGGTCATCCCGACGGTCGTCTTTGTAGTCCCGGCGGTCATCGCGGCGGTCGTCTTTGTAATCCCGACGGTCGTCTTTGCGGTCATTTTTCCGGTCGTTGCGGTCGTTTTTGTGAGCAGCTTCCCAGCGGGCGCGCTCCGAGGAAGTTACGCGGTGGTTGCGGTCGTAGCCGTAGTTGAAGTCTTTGCTGTTGCGGTCGTTGTAGCGGTCGTAAGGGTCGTGGCTGCCGAACAAAGCAACGGGAGGAGCGGCGGCGAAAGAGGCAGTGGAAGAAGCCAAAAGGGCGGCAGCGGCGAGGATGGAAAACAAGGAAGCTTTCATGGTTTCTGAAGTGAGGGAGGGTGAGGGATGGGTTGGGAAGAAGGCGGGCTCGGATGCTGCAGGCAGCGGGCTCCAGAAAAAGTGAATCGACTTGTTCTGCCAGGGCATTTGCAAACCATCGGCCGAAACCGGGGCCACAGCTGCCCAACCGCCAGAAGCTGGACCGGAAGCCCGGATAAACCGACCAAAAGGCTCAATCAGCAGACGAGTCCCAAGCAGAGGCGCCTGGTTTGGGCCATAAACGGCCATTCATTGCCCGCAAGGCTATTCTGGAGCCGTTCTCACGTCCGCCATTTCGCCTACCTTAGGTGCCTGAATATCACGCAACCCCCTTTTCATATGAAGAAACTTGTGCTCATCACGTTGGCCGGAGCCCTGGCCAGCACGGCGCCCGCGGTGGCCCAAACCACCGAAAAAATGGACGCGGCCGCCCTTGGCAAAATCCGCGACGAAGGCATGAACCGCTCCAAGGTGATGGAAACGGCCTTTTACCTTACCGACGTGACCGGCCCGCGCCTTGCCAACTCCGACGGCTTGAAGCGCGCCAACGAGTGGACCAAAAAACAGCTCACCCAGTACGGACTCGCCAACGCCAACATTGAGGCCTGGGGCGACTTCGGCCGCGGCTGGGACATCGAGAAATCGTACGTGGCCATGACCGCGCCTTACTACCACGCCCTCATCGGCGTGCCCAAGGCCTGGACGCCCGGCACCCCCGGCAACCTGCGCAAGCAAGTGGCCTACGTGAACGTGAAAACCGAAGCTGACCTGGCCAAATACCAAGGCCAGCTGCGCGATAAAATCGTGCTGCTGCCCGTGGCTGCCCCGCTGCAGCCTAGCTTCGAGCCCGACGCCAAGCGCCTCACCGCCGAAGACCTGGCCAAGCTAGCCGAAGCCCCCGCGGGTGGCGGTGCCCCCACGGCCGCCAACCGCCCCGCCGACGCTAACCCCGAAGCCCGCCGCGCCGCCATGATGGCCGCCCGCGAACTGCGCCAGAAAATGACCGCCATGCTGATGACCGAGGGCGCGGCCGCCGTCCTCAGCCCCGGCCGCGGCACCGATGGCACGGTGTTCACCACCAACGGCGCGCCCTACGCCGCCGATGCCAAGCCGGTGTTGCCCGAGCTGGAAATGTCGAGCGAGGACCAACTGCGCCTCATTCGCCTGGTGGAAGCCGGCATTCCGGTGGAAGTGGAAATGGAAACCAAAACCCGTTTCCAAACCCAGGACCTGAAAGGCTACAACGTGGTGGCCGAAATCCCTGGCACCGACAAGAAGCTGAAAAGCGAAGTGGTGATGCTCGGCGGCCACCTCGACTCGTGGCACGCCGCCACCGGCGCCACCGACAACGCCGCCGGCTGCGCCGTGATGATGGAAGCCGTGCGCATCCTCAAAGCCACCGGCTTGAAGCCGCGCCGCACCATCCGCATTGCGCTGTGGGGTGAGGAGGAGCAGGGCCTGCACGGCTCGCGCAACTACGTGAAGAACCACTTCGCCGACCCCGCCACCATGCAGCTCAAGCCCGAGCACGAGAAGCTGTCGGCCTACTTCAACCTCGACAACGGCGCCGGCAAAATCCGCGGCATCTACGCCCAGGGCAACGAAGCCGTGAAGCCAATTTTCACCGCCTGGCTGCAGCCCTTCGCCGAAATGGGCGCCAGCACCGTGACTTCGCGCAACACCGGCAGCACCGACCACGTGGCCTTCGACGCCGTGGGCCTGCCGGGCTTCCAGTTCATTCAAGACGGGCTGGACTACTTCTCCCGCACCCACCACTCCAACCAGGACACCTACGACCGCCTCGTGGCCGACGACCTCAAGCAGGCTTCGGTCGTGGTGGCTTCGTTCGTGTACAACGCCGCCATGCGCGACCAGAAACTGCCCCGCAAGCCGCTGCCCACGCCAGTGAAACCAGCTCAGTAAAAAATATGCTTGAGCGGTGTAGAGACGCATACTTGCGTCTCTTCGTCAGAGCCATTAGCCAATCGTCGAGGCCATCATCGTTCAACGACGAGACGCAAGTATGCGTCTCTACATCGTTCTACCTAAATCATAAAGGTTGAGGGATACAACTTCAGAAAAAGCGAATCCAAAGAGAAGGCCCGGCCGAGTTAAACTCGGCCGGGCCTTCTCTTTGGTGAAAGCTCAATGTTACTCCACTATTCCCAGCGTCCGGGTGATTCTGTTTTTAGGAACCGTGACCTTCAACGTTTGGTCGCGTTTCTCGGAGCGGGCGCGGCGCTTGTCGATGATAGCCTGCACCTTGCTTTTGCTGTCGTCGCGCGAGAAAAGCACGCGGGCCACGTCGGTAATCAGCGTCACGGCGCGGGGCACTTCCACGCTCACCTCCTCGTAGTCGGGGTCGGCGGGAGCGGGCCGCGCCGGGGGTGACGCGCTTTGGGCCAGGCTAGTTGTGGCTTTGAGCAACAACGCAGCAAGCAGAATGGGCAGCTTCTTACTCGACATGAAGGGCGGGTGGACCCTGCAAAGATGCCACTCAGCGCCGCTTCGTTGCCCAGCTATCCCAGTTTTTCCTTGAAAAGTTTCAAGGTGCGGTCCCAGGCCAACTTGGCGGCCTCGGCGTTGTAGCGGGCCGGCGATGTGTCGTTGTTAAAGGCGTGATTCACGCCCTCGTACACGTACAGTTCGTACTTGGTGCCGGCCGCTTTCAGGGCCGCTTCGTAGGCCGGAATGCCGGCGTTGATGCGCTGGTCGAGCCCGCCGTAGTGCAATAGCACGTTGCTTTTGATTTTGGGCACGTCCTCGGCCTTGGGCTGGGAGCCGTAGTACGCCACGGCGGCGTCCAGCTTGGGGTCGTGCACGGCCAGTTGGTTGGCCAGGCCACCGCCCCAGCAGAAGCCCACGGCGCCAGTCCGGCCGTTGCTGTCGGGGCGCCCGCGCAGGTAGGTGAGGGCCGCGAGGTAGTTGTTCAGGTTCTTCATCGGGTCGAGCTGGCCGATGAGCTCGCGGCCCTTGTCCTCGTCGGCAGGCGTACCGCCTAGGGGCGAAAGGCCGTCGACGCCCAGCGCCAAATAGCCCGCCTGGGCCACGCGGCGCGTTACGTCCTTGATGTGGGGCGTCAGGCCCCGGTTTTCGTGGATGACCACCACCGCCCCGCGCTTCTTTTTACCCTTGGGGTGCACCAGGTAGCCTTTCATGGTAGCGCCGTCGCCGGGCCAGGTCACTTCCTCGGTTTCCAGGTCGTCGGCTTCGGGCGTCACGGTGGCGGCGGCCGCGTAGCCGGGCTCCAGCACCGAGAGGGCCGAAAGGGCCAGGGCGGCACTGCCGGCCAGCTTGGTGAGCCGGTCCATGAAGTCCTTGCGCGAAAGAGGCGCGTGGGTGTACTCGTCGAAAAGATTGATGATGCGTTGGTCCATGAGGCTAAATATAGCGTTTGAGGTGGGAGTTGGGGCTGCAACAGTCCCCCGCCGAAACAGTTACCGTGCCGCTTCTGAGGAAAGCTTGTGCAACGCCCGCAAGGCTCGCTCCGCATCGGCCGAAGCTACAAACAGGTGGTCGTGGTAATAAGCAGCCACCACATTGCAGCTGATGCCTTCGCGGGCCAATGCCGTGGCCACGGCCGCCGTCAGCCCCACCGCCTCCAATGACGACTGCACCGTCAGGGTTAGCCAAGCCGCCACGTAGCTGTAGGTGAAGCCTTGCGCGTCCGCCTCTGTGCGAGGCAGAATTACGGAAACGCCTTCAGCCTCCCGGAACCAGCCCAGTGCGCCCGAGACGGCCGCGTCCGGCCCAGCCGTGCAGAATACGTACTCTCCCGCCTGTAATTCCGGCTGCATGGTGGCCAGCAACCTTGCTAAGTTGGTTTCTCCGCTCATGGGATGGGTTATTCTTCCTCGCGGTGCACGGTATCGGGGTTGAAGGCCGGCACGCAGATGGACCAGTACTCGCATTCGGCATCGAAGGGGTTGGAATATCGCACCCGCGCCCCGCCCTTGATGAGCAACGCTTGCCCAGCCTGCAGTTCCACCACGTCGCCGTCGATTTCGAACCGCTTGCGGCCCCGCACCACGATGGTGAATTCATCGAACTCCGGCGTTTGGTGGGGCTCGCTCCAATGTGGCGGCGCTACCATATGCGCCAAGCTGTAGGCCGACGTGCCGGTGCTGGCGCCGCCCACGTGCTCTTCAATGAGCTTGCCGTCGGTAGTGGGCACGATGAAAGGGGAGGGGTTGAGGACGTAGCGCTTGTCAGACATGGTAGTATTGAGGTGACTGATTAATGATGCTATTAACTAAACTAGTAGCCCGTCATGTCGAGCGCAGCCGAGACATCTCGCTCGCATCGTTCAACGATTGAGTTGCTACCACACGCGAGATGTCTCGGCTGCGCTCGAC
>NZ_DASVSI010000100.1:0-45354 GCF_036388155.1 Hymenobacter sp.
CTCGCTCGGGGAAGTAAGTAGTTTCCCGAGGCAAGATGTCTCGGCTGCGCTCGACATGACGTTCTTCTTTCTAGTTGCCCTGCTTCAACTTGTACATCTCACTGCCAGCCAGCAGGAAGCAGCCGAGGCCGTAGTCTTCGAAGTCGGGGCGAGACGTGAGGTTCACGGGCTGGCCGTCTTTGGGCTCCTTGCCGGTGCCTTGCACGTAGGCCAGCGAGCCGTCGCGCTGCACGCATTCGGTGGCCATGGCGTTCCAGGCTTTCGCAATGATGGGCTCGTACTGCTTCTTATCGAGCAGGCCTTTGTTCAGGCCCCAGGCCATGCCGTACACAAACAACGCCGTGCCGCTCAGCTCCTTGCCGCCGAAGTGCGTGGGGTCGTGCAGGCTCACGTTCCAGTAGCCGTCGGCACGTTGCAGCGGCGGCAGGGCCTGCATCATGGCCATGTACATCTGCTCGTATTCGGCGCGGTGGGGTGCATCGGCGGGCATGATGTCGAGCACGCGCACCATGGCGGCCACCACCCAGCCGTTGCCGCGGCTCCAGTAGCAGTCTTCGCCGTTGGGCTCCTTGTAGGGCGGTACAAAGTCCTTGTCGCGCCACCACAGCTTGTCCTGCGGGTTGTAGAGGCCATTGCCGCCGTGCTTATACTTGGAGTAGGCGTAAATGCGGTACATCTTGCCGTAGTAGGCCGTGTCCTTGGTTAGCACGCCGAGCTTGGCGTACACCGGCATGGCCATTTGCAGGGCGTCAATCCAGTTCCAATCGTCCACTTTCTCACTCTGCACCATGTTGTCGATGCTTGCTTTGATGACGGCGATACGCTCGGGCTTGGGGTCAATCTGGTAGAGGTCGAGGTAGGTTTGGCCGGCGCACTGGTCGTCGGCGTTGCGGTTGGTGGCGCCGTTGCGGATGCCCCACTGGTGCTTTTCGCCCCAGTCCACGGCGTAATCGTAGTAGCGCTTCTGCTTGTCGGTTTGGTAAAGCGCCATCAGGCCTTCGTAGTACACGCCGCGCGTCCAGATGTGGCTAGGGCGGGCCTTATTCGTCACGATTTCCTTGCCCGTGTCGGGCCACTTCTTCATGAAGTAAGCATTGGCGCGGGTCATGCTTTTGAGCACGGCCTTTTTCTTGGGCAGCTGTTGGGAGTGCGCTGGCAGCGTGAACAATAAGGCAGCACCGAGGCAGGCGTTCAGGATGTTTTTGAGCATAAGATGAAACGTATTTTTCCTATCTAAGAAGTCATTTCAAACTGTCATCCTGAGCGCAGCGAAGGACCTTATCACGCTTGTGCCGCTGGAATTACTGCGAGCGGTTCTAACCTGATAAGGTCCTTCGCTGCGCTCAGGATGACAGACAAGTTTCACGAAGCGGTTTTGGCGATTTCCACGGCGTACACTTGCTCCTGGCCTTCAAAGTTGGCCCGGAAAATCACCCATTTGCCATCGGGTGAGAAATGAATGTTCGGCTCCAGCTTGTAGCCGTGGTGCTGCATGTTCACCAGTTTCTCGGAGCGGAATTTGTCGCCTTCGGGCCGGAACAGATAAATCCACATGCCGTCGGGGGCTTTGGCTACTTGGCCGGCGTCGCCGCCGTCGCCGGCAAATAGCTTCTGGTCGGGCGACACGTTGAAGTGGATGGACCACTCGTTGCGGTCCATTTGGTAGGTGCGCTCCTGTCCGGTTTTCACGTCGGTGCCGCCCAGGTAGAAGGTCACGCTACGGGGCTTCTGCACGTCGAACCAGATGGTTTTGCCATCGGGGCTGAAGAATTCGTGGCCCGCTATTTCGCCTTCCACCGTGCGCTTGTGCACCAGCTTCACGGCCTTGGTTTTGGTGTTGATGTGCCAGATGCGGTCCACCTTGTGCCAGGGGCCCTCGTGGCAAAACATCAACAAATCGGGGTCGGTGGGCGAAAACTGCACGTGGTTCAGCCACGCGTTGTCGGTGAACAGCTTGGTGAGTTTGCCGCTGCCGCCCGCGTCCACCACGAAGAGGGTGCGCGGCAGCTTGGCTTCGTAAATGCGGTTAAAAAAGTCGCTCTTGGCCGGGTACTGCCGGTAAATCTCCTTCTCGGCATCGGTGCCCCAGGCCCCGCCGAGCTGGGTTTCGTCGGCATTCAGCGAGGTGATGTCGGCCTTAAAATCAGCGGGGAATACGAAGACGCGGCGCGTCTTTTTAGTGTCGGCGTGGGTGGCGTACACCGTATCCTGCACCTGGTAGAACACCTCCCGGCGCTTCCGGCCCACTATCTCGCCCTTCACCGACTTGAAGTAGCGGGTAAGCGGCGTGATTTGGCGGGTTTTCAGGTTCAGCAGGCGGATTTGTTTGCCCTGGGCGTCGGTGTGGTAAATTACCATTTGGTCGCCCTCGTTGCCCTTGGCTTTCAGAAACGGGTTGTTGTGAAAGTAAAAGCTGGCATTGCCGCCGTCTTGCGGGGTGAGGCGCACCACTTTGTGGCCGGTGCTCTGGTCAATCCACTCGGCGGCCGGCATGGGCTTTTGGGCGCCGGTTTCCATTTTGGACTGGGCGCGGCTGCCGAAACTCAGCAACAGCAGGCCGCACAAGGCGGGCAAGAAGTAGTTGGTTTTCATGGGTGGGGATGAAAGGGAAAAGAGCAGGTTTTCAAGCTTTACCGGCGAGGAATACTCCCAACCGACGACGCAAGAACTTGCCGCAGTCATTCCCAGCCTTCCTGTACTCTTCGGTTTTCTGCAACTCAGTGCCGCTTCCGCCACTGCGCGGGTCTTCCGGTACTTGGGGGAAGCTTCGTTTTAGACGCTCAGCCTCTCTCCAGCGCCTGCGCAACCCGCTGCCCAATAATGAGGTAACTCTACCACCATCTAATGTAGAGACGCGACCCTTCGCGTCTCCTCGTTAAACGGCACCACGCGGACGACACCCAAACTGCGCAAACGCCGAGACGCGAAGGGTCGCGTCTCCACATCATGCAACCAGTTTCAGAACCTAACCAACCCTTTCGCTTAATTACTTCTGCTATGAAAACCGACAACCTGCTCTCCTCGCTCTCCCGCCGGGACTTTGTCCGGACCCTCTCGCTCGGGCTGGGCGCTACCGTGGCCGGCACCACCGCCCTGGCTCAGCCCCTGGCCTGGCTGGCCGAACGCGGCTACGGCCCCGCCAGCACCGAAGCCTGGCAGGCCGGCAAGCAGCTGGGCGTGGCGCTGGTGGGACTGGGCAGCTACAGCGCCGGGCAGCTAGCCCCGGCCTTGCAGAAAACCAAGCTCTGCAAGCTGGCCGGCATCGTGACGGGCACGCCCAGCAAGGCCGCGCAGTGGAAGCAGCAGTACCAGATTCCCGACCAGAACGTGTACGACTACAAGTCCTTCGACCGCATCGTGGACAACCCGGCCATCGACATCGTCTATGTCGTGCTACCGGTTGCCCTGCACGCCGAGTACGTGGAGCGCGCCGCGCGGGCCGGCAAGCACGTCATCTGCGAGAAGCCCATGGCAGTGTCGGCGGCCGATTGCCAGCGCATGATTGCGGCGATGAAGAAGGCCGGCAAGAAACTCAGCATTGGCTACCGCCTGCACTTCGAGCCTCACCACCAGGAAATGATGCGTCTGGGCCAGCAGAAAGTGTACGGTCCCATCCAGAAAATGAAAGCCGACAACGGCTTCCGGGCCGGTGGCATGTCGTGGCGGCTCGACAAAGAGCTGGCGGGCGGCGGGCCGCTCATGGATATGGGCATTTACTGCGTGCAAGGCATCATATACACCAAAGGCGAGCTGCCGGTATCCGTCACGGCGAAGTTTACGCCCAAGCCCGACCCAGTGCTCTTCAAAGAAGTAGAAGCCGGCGTGAACTGGCAAATGCAATTTGCCGACGGCGCAGTGGCCGACTGCCGCACCAGCTACGCCGAAAACATGAACAGCCTGCTGCGCGCCGAGGCCGCCAACGGCTGGATGGAACTGCAGCCCGCCTTCGGCTACGGCGGGCTGGAAGGCCGCACCAGCAAAGGCCCCATGAACATCCAGAACGTGCCCCAGCAAGCCCGCCAGATGGACGACTTCGCCGACTGCGTACTCAACAACAAGCCCACCCGCGTACCCGGCGAAATGGGCCTGCGCGACATTCAGCTGCTCCAAGCCATTTACCGCGCTGCCGAAACCGGCCAGAAAGTGTCGACCAAAGACGTGGTGGCTGTGTTGGATAAAGTAGGCAGCCGGTAAGCTGCTACCGAATTACCTCCAGCCAGCCTTTGTATTTGCGGCCGTCGGTGTAGGTGACAAGATAGTAGTAGAGGCCGCCCGCGCCCGCGCCGCCCCAGCTAAAGCCCCGGTCGCCCGACTGGTACACCTGCTGGCCCCAGCGCGTGAAAATCTTGACCCCGGCAAAGCGCCGGTCGCAGAAGTCAGCCGGTAGGTTGGGCAGGGCAAACTTGTCGTTTTTGTTGTCGCCGTTGGGCGTGATGACGTTGGGCCGGCGGAAGTCAGCCGAGTCCTTCACGGGCTCGACGATGAACCGGATGGCTCGCTCCCGCGGCAGCGGCTGACAGGGGCCGGTTTCGGCCAGCCGGAACCGCACCAGCAAGCCGTCGGGCCCAGCGGCGGCCACGGCATCGCAGGAAGGTGCCCACGAGAACGTGCCCGTGGCCCGGCCGGCGCCGTTGCTGGCCGCGAAGCTCATGCCCACCGACGCCAGGTCGAAGCCGGTGCCCGCGGCGGAAAGCGCCAGGGCGTGCCGGTCGGCGTCGGTGCCGGTGAGGTCGGCGGTGTAGCGTTCGCCCAAGGTCACGCGCACCACCGTGGGCGGAGGCGTGGGAATGGGCGGCGGGGCCGGGAAGGTGCTGGTGAGGACGGGGGCTTCGTTGGGGGGCTGCACGGCGGTGAAGGCCACCCTAATGGTGTCGCGCCGGGGCAGGCTGCAGCCGTTGTCGGCCACAATCACGTCCAGCAAATACACCCGGCCCTGGGTGTCGACGCACTCCGGAAAGCAGAGAGTGGCGGTGAGCGTGTCGGGCTGGCCGGCGGCGCGCACCGTGCCGCTGCGCGTGGTGGTGAACGACGGGGCGGGCGTAGTGAAATTGACCGGCCGGCTGCTCATGGTGAGCACCGAGTTGGGGTCGGGGTCGGTGTAGCGGATAGTGAGGCAGCGGTTGCCGCCGGGCACCAGCCGCAGCGTGTCGCGGCCGGGGCGGTACACGGCCCGCTCGCCGGTGGCCCGTACTTGGAGTTGCGGGGCGGTGTTGGTGGGGCAGTTCAGCACGTAGAGCTGAAAGTCGCGCCGGGTTTCGCCAATTTTTACGCCCTGGCGGTACTCCGAGCAGCGCACCCCGAACACGAACAAGCCCAGGTCGCGGGGCCGCACCGTGAGCCGGCCCGTGCGCGCGTCGATGCCCAGCGCGGGGTCGCCCGGCACTTGGTTGGTGGTGCTCAGGCCCGGGTTCCAGGTGACGGTGGAATAAGGCGCTGGCCCCGCCTGGTTCACCAAGGGCAGGGCCGACGTGGTGTAGCCGTTGAGCGGCGTCACCATGTCGTAGCGCAGCGAGTCGCCGTCGGGGTCCTGGCCGCCGAAATCGTAGTAGAACAGTTCGTTGCGGCAGGCGTAGTCGCCGAGCGGCGGAAAAATCCGGGGCGTCGAATCGATGAACGCGGCGCCGTTGCGCACCACGGCCGGAAACTCTAAGTAGAAGGCCTGCGCCGCCGCGCCGGGGTTGCGAATGTTGCTGATGGTGACGTTGCGGCAGCACCGCTCCACCGTGACGTAGTAGCCGCCAGCGTTGTTGTAGGTGTTCGAAGCCAGCACGATGTCGCGGGCGTACACGATTTTGCGGGTACTCAGCGAGCCCACCGCGCACGCGGGGTTGGTATAGTTAACGAAGGTATTGCCGGTGTTTTCCAGCACCACGTCGGCAATGCGCCGGTTGGTGCCCTTCTCGAAAATGCTAGCCGTTAGGCGCGGGTCGAGGGCGCCGGGGTCGCCGTTGATGGCGTCGAAATATAGGTTGAGGGTGAGCGAATAGTTGCTGCCGCTGCGGTACTGCAGGTCCAGTTCGCCCCCCACAATGTGCGTGGCCGCGGCGGCCAGCGGCAGCAGCAATGCCAGGACCGCAGCCGAAGCGCGCCAGGCCATTATAACCAAAGTCGACCAAATGGTATTCATCGAGGGTTAAGTTAGCCAAAAACCCTGATAAATGGCAATCATACCCCGCTCGCTACGACAACGAAGCGGGCATTGGCTTCTGCATCGAGCCCATTAGGACCAAACCCATTTTGCAAGTAATGGCGAGGTCTTTACCTACTTAAACGGTAAGCGGGTATGCCGTCGACTCTCAGCAGCGGCTTAAAAACCACATCGCCTGCTACCCAACATGCAGAATGGCCAGCAGCGAGGCCGTGGAAATCATCAGCCACAAGGCCAGCCCGAGCACAAAGGGCCGCGCGCCCACTGCCCTCAGCACCTGGCCCGACAAGCCGGCTCCGATGAAAAAGAGCGTGACGGTGAGGCCAATTTTGGCGATGGCCACCAGCACCGGGCCCAGCGGCTGCACGGCCGGCACGTAGGTGTTCAGCAGCATGGCGGCCACAAACCCGACGATGAAATAGGGCACTTTCACCTTCACGCCCTGCTGCTTGAACAGCACCGCCGTGCCCAGCGAAACCGGGATAATCCACAGGGCGCGGGCCAGTTTCACGGTGGTGGCCACTTGCAGCGCGTCGTCGCCGAAGGCCGCGGCCGCGCCCACCACCGAGCTGGTGTCGTGAATGGCAATGGCGCACCACAGCCCGAACTGGTTCTGCGTCAGGGCCAGGGCGTGGCCGATGGGCGGAAACGCAAACAGGGCCACCGCATTTAGCACGAACACCGTGCCCAGCGCCACCGACATTTCCTCGTCCTTGGCTCGCAGCACCGGGCCCACCGCCGCAATGGCGCTGCCCCCGCAAATGGCGGTGCCGCACGAAATGAGGTGCGCCACCCGTCGGCCCAGCCCCAGCCAGCGCCCCACGAGGTAGCCCAGCCCCAGCGTGCCCGCAATGGAAGCCACCGTGAAGAGTAGCCCCTCGCGCCCGGCTGCGGTGGCCGCGTGCGCATTCATCCCAAAGCCCAGCCCCACCACCGAATACTGGAGCAGCTTGGCCGTGAGGGCCCGCGTGTGCGTGGCGAAGGGGTTGCCCAACGTTTGGGCCAGCCCCAGGCCCAACGCCAAAGCCACCGGCGGTGAAGCCCAGGGCGTGAGGCAGTAAATCAGAAACAGGACAAAGACAACTTGACGCCCGGTTACCTCCTGCCCCGCCACCACGTGCGGGGCATGAAAGAAACGAAACACGTCCGTATTCGCAGCCAAACCATCCGCGCTGGACGGTTGCCCCGGGTTGCCAGCCGCGAACCCTTGCTTGCGGCTCTCCTTGGCAGGTGAGGCAGCGGGCGGAACGACGGGCAGTACGGGCTGGGGCATTGGAACGGGTTTTTACCGGCTCCAAATTTACGGCGACGCCCTGCCGAAAGGTAATTTCAAAATGTTATCTGAAATTACTTTTGGTTATGTCTTCGCGTTGAAATGTTGTTTGATGTCATTCGCCCGAGTGCCCGAAATTTAATTTCGGCTCGCGAGAACGACTGATATTCTGTCGAGTATTCTGTCGAGCCGGAATGAAACTTCCGGGCACTCGGGCGGACGCTCGGCTAAGCAGCGGTTTGAATCAGCCGAAGTAGAGACGCAACATCTTGCGTCTCCTCGTTGAACGACGATGGTGGAACGGCGCGGCCCCGGAAACGCAAGATGTTGCGTCTCTACCCCCCTACTGGGACCATTCACCTTGAAAAAAACTTTAGGGCAAACCGTCTTTAAACTGCTGGTGGGCATAGGTCAAAAACCGCTGCGCCGGGCGCGGCAATGGCTGCCCCTGCACCCACACGGCTTCAAACTGCCGGGCCAGGTGCAGCCCCGCCACGGGCACAATTTCGAGCAAGCCGCCCGCCAGCTCGCGCGTGAGCGCCCGCCGCGAAACGAAGCCCAGCGCTCCGGGCGCCGCCTCCAGATAGGCCTTGATGGCTTCGGTGTTATCGAAGTAAAAAGCCACGGGCAGGCTGCTGAGCTTGATTCTTAGCGTGCGCAGGGCAAATTCCAGCACTTCCAGGGTGCCCGAGCCGCGCTCGCGCAACACCAGCGGGGCGGCCAGCGCCTCGGCCAGCGACAGGGGGCGCCGGGGCAGGTCGCCGGCGGTGGCGCCGCGCACGGCCACCAGCTCGTCGGTCAGCAGCAGCTCGTAGTGCAGGTCGCGGCTTTTGGAGCGTCCCTCCACGAAACCCAGGTCCAGCTCGCCGCGCAGCAAGGCCTCGGCGATGTGCTCGGAATTGGCGCTCAGCAGGGTGAGCTGCACCTTGGGGTGGCGGGCCTGAAAGCCGGGCAGCAGGCCCGGCAGCACGTATTGGGCCAGGGTGGTGCTGGCCCCCAGGCGCAGGCGGCCGGCGGCCTCTTCGGGGTCGCGCAGGGCGTGCAGGTGGTCTTCCAGTTGCTGGTGCGAGTGGGCCACCGCCTCGGCGTGGGCCAGCAGCAGGCGGCCGGCTTCGGTGAGGCCCACGCGGTTGCCGCGGCGTTCCAGCAGCCGCTGCCCGTACTGCCGCTCCAGCTCCCGGATGTGCTTGGTCACGGCCGGCTGCGTGATGAACAGCCCCTGCGCCGCTTTGGTGAAGCTCAGGTGCTGCGCCACGGCCTGAAACACGCGAAGGCGAAAGTCGGACATGCGAAGCTGGATTCTGGATTAGCGGAGTGGCGGCAAGCGGCCTTATTGCGCCGGGGCAGGCCGGTTGAAATGGCTGTCCAGCACCTCGGTCAGCTTGTCCTTGGTCAGCGGCTTGTTCAAGAACCCGGCAATGTTGAGCTTCTTCACGCGCTCCAAGTCCTGCGGGTGCAGGGAAGTGGTGAGCATGACGATGATAATGGCGTGCCGGTGTGCCCAGGGCAATTTATCGTAGGCCTCCAGAAAAGCAAAGCCGTCCATCACGGGCATCTTCACGTCGAGCAAGATGAGCACCGGCGACTCTTCGGTGGCCGCCTGCGCGTAGTGGGGCAGCAGGTCCAGCGCTTCCTGGCCGTTGAGGGCCACGAGCAGTTGGTCGGCAATAGCCAGACGGTTTAGCAGCAGGCGGTTTAGGTAATTGGTCGTTTGGTCATCGTCGACCAACAAGGCGCAAGACAGCTTTTGCATGTACGGGTTGGGGCGGTAGTGGCCCCGTGGGGGACGGCAGCGGAAGGCGCTTACTTGGTAAAGTAAACAACAAACGTGGTTCCATCGTCGAGCTTCGAGCGCACCGTGATGCGGCCGCCGGCGTTTTCCACCATCTTTTTCACCATGTAAAGCCCAATGCCAGAGCCCTCCACGTGGTCGTGAAACCGCTGAAACATGCCGAATAGCTTTTGCTCGCTACCAGCATCCAGACCCAGGCCGTTGTCTTGCACTTCCAACACCACGCGCGCCCCCTCCTGCCAGGTGTGCACCCGCACCCGCGGCGGGCGGGCCGGGTGGCGATACTTGAGCGCGTTGCTGAGCAAGTTGTAGAGCAGCGAGCGCAGGTTTTTCTCCGAAAAAATAACCGTGGGCGCGGCGGCTACGTCCACGTCTATCTCGGCCGCGCTGGCTTGCACCAGCGGCTCCAGGTCGAGGACCACGTCGCGGATGACGGCGGCCAGGTCCACCGGCTCGGTGGCCTGGCCGTGCTCCTTTTGCAGCTTGCTCACGTCGGTCAGGTGCTCGATGGTGCGCTTGAAGCGGTTCACCGAATCCAGCATCAGGTCCAACAGGGGCTGCACCGACTCGTGGCCGGCAATGTTGGCGGGCAGCTCCAGCAGCAGGGCGTCGAGCAGGCCCTCGATGTTGCTGATGGGCGCTTTGAGGTCGTGCGAGGCCGTGTAGATGAAGTTATCCAGGTCCACGTTCACGCGGGTGAGCTGCTCGTTGTTGTCGCGCAGCTGGCGCTGGGCGTGGTCGATGCTTTCGAGGGCCAGCTTGTGTTCGTGGATGTCGGTGTAGGTGCCTATCCACTGCAGGGTTTCGCCCTGCTCATTGCGCGAGGCAATGGCGCGGCCCAGCATCCAGCGGTAGTCGCCGGCGGCGCTGCGCAGGCGGCATTCTACCTCGAAGGGGTTGCCGGTGCGCAGGCTTTCCTGCCAGCGGGCGAGGGCCTCCACGGCGTCGTCGGGGTGCAGGCGCTCGCGCCAGGAGCGGCCGGCCACGGGCCCCTTGCCTTGGTCCTGGCCGATGTAGTCGTACCAGCGGCGGTTGCGGTAGGTGTGCTCGCCGTGGGCGTTGGTGGTCCAAGCAATCTGGGAAATGCCCTCCAGCACGCGGCTGGCCTCGGCGGCGGCGCGCTCGCCCACCAGGCGGGCGGCTTCTTCGCGCCTCAGTTCTTCCGTTTTCCGGTCGAGCAGGGCGTTTTGCTTGGCCACCTGGGCCCGAATGGCCGTGATTTCGCGCTGCGCCGACAAATCGGTGACGATGACGGCCAGCGCCGGCGTCTCGTTAAAGGCCAGCACGTTGGTCGACACCGAAAACGGCACCAGCGCGCCCGACTTGGTTTGCAGCGGCAGTTCGCCCTTGCTTTTGCCCATCCAGCCCAGGTGCACCAGCTCGGCCCAGGCTTCGATGAAGGGCGCGGGCACAAAATCGTCGAAATTGCTGCCCATCACCTCGCTCATGGGGCGGCCCAGCAAGTCGGCCAGGCACACGTTGCAGTAGAGCACGGTGGCTTCCTCGCTCAGCAGCAGGGCGCCCTCGTTCATCTGCTCGATGAGCATGCGGTAGCCTTGGTCGGCGCCTTGCAGCGTAAAAATGCGCGGCCCCTCGGCCCCTTGCACGGCCAGCGCGTCCACGGCCCCCGTGCGGATGGCCTGAATTAGCTCCTGTGCTTCCTCCAGCTGGTAACGCAGTTCCTCATTTTCCTGGGCCAAGCGGGCCAGGGCCGGGTCGGTGCTATCCATGCGTCGAGTCGCCGGCCGGCGGCGTCACGCCCAGGGCCTTCAGCACCCGGTCGCGGTCGGAGAAGTCGCCCACTAGGCGGCGCACCAGCCCCGGCCGCAGCTTGATGAGCGTGGGCACGCCAATGAGGTCCTGCTCCTGCGCCAGTTCGGGCTGCTGGTACACGTCCACAATGAGCAGTTCGTAACGCCCTTTCAAATGCAGCTCCAGAATTTCCTTGATGTTGCGCACGGCGCGCGTCGAGTTGGTGGAGACGCCCGTGATGTAGAGGTGCAACAGATACTCGGGGCCGGTGGGTTCGGGCAGGTCGGCTGCTTCCGTGAATACTTCCATCGGCCGCGTTATTTGCTCGCAAAGGGGCGCACGTCCAGGCCCACCAGCACCCGCTCTTCGTTCGACAAGTCGCCGATGATTTTGCGGATGGGTTCGGGCACTTTGCGCACCAGCGTGGGAATGGCCAAAATCTGGTCGCCTTCGGCCAGTTGCGGGTTCACAAGCAGGTCAATTACTTCCAGCTTGTAACGGCCGGCGAGGTGGAGTTCGCAGTACTTCTTTAGGTTGGCCAGCGCCGTCATGGACTTCAGGATTTGGCCGGCCACGTACAGGCGCAATTCCCAGGTTTCTCCAGTGTCTTCGTCAAATGCTGCTGCTTCCATGGCGCGGGTGGTGGGGCGAGGGCCCAAAAAAAGCCCTTCAATCTCAGTCATACGAATTACTTGCTGCTTTTGCCGGATTTGGGCGGATTTTGGGGGCGCGGGATGCCGCCCCCCATGCGCTGCTTGCCGGTCAAGAGCGTTTCCTGCCGGTTTTGCTCGTCGGTGGCGATGAGCCGCAACTCCTCTTCCACCGACTCAAACTCGGTGCGCAGGTTGGCAATGTTGGCCTCCAGCATGCGGCGGCGGCGCTCCAGCTCCCGGTCGCGGCGCTCGGCTTCCTGCTGGGCCGCCAGGGCCTGGGCGTGCTCCTGCAGCTGCTGGGTGAGGCGGCCGGCGCCGGTCACGATGCCCGTGGGGCCCAGCACCACGTCGAGCAACTCGATGCCCTTGTCGGTCACGATGAACTCGCGCACTTGGTTGGAATGCGCCATGCCGCGCGACTTGAGGATGCTCAGGCCGCGGTTGCGCTCGCCCACGCCTTCCAGGTCGCGCACCGAAACCCAGGTGTCCACCAACGACGACACGCCCTCGTCGGTCATTTCCTGCTGCTGGCCGCGCCCGCTCACCAAGGCCGTAAACAAGGCCGTGATGCCGCTCACCTTCAGAAAGTCGATGAGGCGGGTGAGCATGCTCCGCACCTCTGAAATGTTGCCCACCGTGATGAGGTTGGTAATTGGGTCAATAACCACCGCGTTGGGCCGAAACTCCTTCACCAGGCGGTGCAGGGTCACGAGGTGCTGCTCTAGGCCGTTGAGCGTGGGGCGCGACGCTTCGATGCGCAAGCGGCCCTCGTCGAGGTGCGATTGCAGGTGAATGCTGACTGAGGCCATGTTGCGCATCAGCTGCTGCGGCGACTCTTCGAAGGCGAAGAACAAGCAGCGCTGGCCGGACAGGCAAATTTTCTCCGCGAACGAGGCGGCCAGGGTGGTTTTGGCGGTGCCGGCCGTGCCGGTTATCAGCACGCTGCTGCCCTCGTAGAAACCCCGCATGCCGAACATCTCGTCCAGCGCGTCCACGCCGGTCGACACGACGTTGTCGGACACCTGGTGTTCGAGCCGCAGCGAGGTCACGGGCAGCACCGAAATGCCCTGGCCGGTTATCAGGTACGGGTACTCGTTGGTGCCGTGGGTGCTGCCGCGGTACTTCACCACGCGCAGGCGGCGGGTGGTAATCTGGTCAATCACGCGGTTGTCGAGCAGAATAACGCAGTCCGACACGTACTCTTCCAGGCCCTGCCGCGTCAGCGTGCCGTCGCCGCGCTCGGCGGTGATGATGGTGGTCACGCCTTTGTCCTTCAGCCAGCGAAACAGCCGCCGGATTTCCGAGCGCAGCACGCCTTGGTTGGGAAACCCCGAGAACAGCGACTCGATGGTGTCGAGCACCACGCGCTTGGCCCCGATGGCGTCGATGGCGTAGCCCAGGCGAATGAACAGGCCTTCGAGGTCGTACTCGCCGGTTTCTTCAATTTCGGAGCGGTCGACGTGCACGTGGTCGACGCGCAGCATTTTGCGGGCTTGCAAGTCCTTGAGGTCGAAGCCGAGCGAGGCCACGTTGGCGGCCAGCTCTTCGCTCGTTTCCTCGAAGGCCATCAGCACGCCGGGCTCGTTGAACTCCTCGATGCCGCGCACCAGGAACTCGATGCCCATCAGGGTTTTGCCGCAGCCGGCGCTGCCGCACACCAGCGTGGGACGGCCCAGCGGCAAGCCGCCTTCGGTGATTTCGTCTAGCCCTTCGATGCCGGTGGGGCACTTGGGCAGGTGGGGCAAGGGGGAAGGCGTGGTCGGGAGTTGCGCTTGCATGTAGAGACGTTGGTAGCCTCACAAAGTTAGCCCCGGCGGGTGCACATTGCGTCACGCCCGTCTCTCCCAGCTCACGGCACGCCGCCAAAGCCCGCGCATCACGCCCCGCAAAGCCTAGCGCCTCATGTCGAGGTGAGCTATGCCGTTGGATTCGCGCCTAGCGCCCGGCCCCAAAGGCCAACCAGCCGGCGCGGTGCGCCTCCATTTCCTCGGCGCTGATGCCGTAGGCGCTGCGCACTTCGTCGAAGCTGAGCAGGCCCTGGTCCACGGCGTTGAGGGCGGCCCACACCTTCAGCTTGCGCTCGGCGGCGCTGGTTTCCGGGGCCGGTTCGGGACGACCGTCGGTGTCAAAATAATCGGGCGTGGCTTCACTCATTAGGGCCGCAAGTTAGCGGGTAATTTGTTAAGAATCCATGAATTTATCAGCGAATTAAGTGCCTTTTGTGGTTGTGCTTTTCGCCCGTGCTTTTGAGTCTCAAGCCCTTCACTGGCGCGCTGGGGCGGCTCAACGACAATTTTACCCAAATCATCGATAATCGATTCACTTGCTGCGATGAGCATTCAATCTTTGGGATGTTATCTGGATTACAGAATATCTATTTTACGGTTCGAGAGCAGTTAATTCTCGTCCTTATTTACTCCTATATATCTAATTACTATATAATTTTCCATCGCAATTCTTTCACCTTACCTGCAAATGAACCCCCACCCTGGCGACCTCGCCTTCGATGCCCTCTTTTCCGACATTGCCGTCAGCGGCTGCAGCGTCTCCCCCGACCTTCCTTTTTACTCGTCCCCGGCTGCCGAGCCCCTGCAAAAAGCCCCTTTTAGCCTCGGCCAGAACTACCCCAACCCGTTCCGAGGCGAAACCACCGTGCCGTTCACGCTGAACATGGCCGCCGACGTGCGCCTCGACCTGCTGGACCTCGACGGCCGCAAGGTGGCCGGCGTGGTGCGCAAAGGGCGCAGCGCGGGCGAGCAAAGCATCAAGCTGAACCTGAGCGGCCTGGGCCTTTTGCCCGGCGACTACCGCTATCAGCTCGAAATCACCTGCAAGCACGGCGTGTTCTATCAGCAGCTGATGATGACCGCCGTGTAGCTGGCCCTTGGGTGTGCGTAAATGAGTGAAGCCCCGAGGCTGACCGCTGCAACGGTCAGCCTCTTTTTTGTGCCCAAGCGGCGCACAAAGGCGCGTGGTGCGGCCCTGCGCCACTGCTTCGGCCGAATGCTTTCACGTTAGGCAGCGCCGACCGTACTTTGCTGCCGGGGCGCTGCTGCGGCAGGCCGCATCGTTCACTTGCTCATCCCACCGCGGCGTGCCGCATCATTTCCATTTTTATGGCTGACCAAACCCTTACCGGCCTGCGCGCCGGCGTGCTGCACGGCGACGAAGTGCAGGACCTTTTCCGCCACGCCAAGGCCCACGCCTTTGCCCTGCCCGCCGTGAACGTGACCGGCACCAACACCGTGAATGGCGTGCTCGAAACCGCCAAAGCGGTGAATTCGCCCGTCATGATTCAGTTTTCGAACGGCGGCGCGCAGTTTTTCGCGGGCAAGTCGGTGAGCAACGACGGCCAGCGGGCCAGCATCGCGGGCGGCATTTCGGGCGCCTACCACGTGCACCACATGGCCGCGCTCTACGACGTGCCCGTGGTGCTGCACACCGACCACGCCGCCAAAAAGCTGCTGCCCTGGATTGACGGCCTGCTCGACGCCGGCGAGAAATACTACCAGACGCACGGCCAGCCGCTCTACAGCTCGCACATGCTGGATTTGTCGGAAGAGCCAATTGAGGAGAACATCGAAATCTGCAAGCGCTACCTCGAGCGCATGGCCAAAATTGGCATGACGCTGGAAATTGAGCTGGGCGTGACCGGCGGCGAAGAGGACGGCGTGGACAACTCGGACGTGGACTCCAGCAAGCTGTACACCCAGCCCGAGGAAGTGGCTTATGCTTACGAGCAGCTCAGCTCCATCAGCCCACGCTTCACCATCGCGGCGGCGTTTGGCAACGTGCACGGCGTGTACAAGCCCGGCAACGTGAAGCTGCAGCCCAAGATTCTGCACAACTCGCAGGAGTTCCTGCGCGAAAAGCACAGCATCACGGAGGCGCTGCCCATCGACTTCGTGTTCCACGGCGGCTCGGGCTCCAGCCAGGAGGAAATCCGCGAGGCCATCGGCTACGGCGCCATCAAGATGAACATCGACACCGACTTGCAATGGGCGCTGTGGGAAGGCATCAAGGACTACTACGTGAAGAACGAGAGCTTCCTGCAGGGCCAGATTGGCAACCCCAGCGGCGCCGACTCGCCCAACAAGAAATACTACGACCCGCGCGTGTGGCTACGCAAGGGCGAAGAGACTTTCGTGGCGCGCCTGAAGCAGGCGTTTGAGGACTTGAACTGCATCAACCGCCGGCCCTAAGCAGCTGGCGCAGGGTTCACTCCTACTGCCCAAGATAAAAAAGCCCCGACATCGTTGCTGATGTCGGGGCTTTTCGTTTTTTAAGTGTCTAGCGCTGGGCCAGCACGGGCATCACGGGCGCGAGCGTGGTCGGGAGCACGTCGTTCCAGGCTTGGGCCAGGGCTTTGTCGCGGCCGTAGACGTCGGGCAACTGGCGGAGGCGGTCGCCGTCGGCTTCGCAGGTCAGGTAGCGCACCAGCAGCGTGACCGGGGCTTGCAGGCCGAAAGCTTTGGTGCGGCCGCTGTCGAGGCTGTTTTGCAAGTCGTCGAGGCGGTTGGTGGCGTTCTTGCCGTCGCGCTCCAGCAGGAAGCGGGCCAGGGCCACCGGCTTTTCTACCCGGATGCAGCCGTGGCTCAGGGCGCGGGTGCTGGCGGTGAAGGCTTTTTTGGCGGGCGTGTCGTGCATGTACACCGCATACGGGTTGGCAAAGCGAAACACCACTTCACCCAGGGCGTTGTCTTCGGAAGGCGTTTGCCGGATTTGGTAGGGAAACGCTTCGGGCTTCACTTGGTCCCAGTCCACGCGGTAGGGGTTCACGCGCTTGCCGGCGGCATTGTACAGCTCAAAGCCCCGGTCGTTCAGGAAGTCCGGGTCGCGGCGGAGCCTGGGCAGCATTTCGTTGGCGGCGATGCTTTGGGGCACGCGCCACTCGGGCGCCGCCTGCATGAACGTGATGCGGCTGTAGAGTTCGGGCGTGGGCGTGGCCGCCTTGCCCACAATCACGCGGTGGCTGGCCGCCACGCGGGCGCCGCGCACCACTTGCAGGGTGTAAGCGGGGATGTTGACGGCGATGTACAGCGAATCGGGGGTGGGCTCCCAACGCAGGCGCTCCAGGTTGATGGCCACGGGCAAGGCCACGCGCTGGGCGGCAGCGCTGTCGGTGTTGAGCAAATTGTGCCAGGCGTGGAGCAGCCGCACGTAGCTGCGCGAAGCAGGTTGGGCTTCTAGCAAAGCTTCGGCGAAGCGGCCGCTGCGCAGAGCGTACTGCAAGTGGGCCACCCCGTCGAAAGCCACGGTGGCAGTGGCGGAAGCCGGGCGCAGGTCGGAGCGGGTGATGCGTCCCTCGTGCAGGTGCTGGGCAAAGCGCAGCAGGGCGGCGCTGAGCTGCTGCTCGGCCCGCACCCGGCGCGCGGCGGCCTGGTCGTCGGCGACGGACAGCGAATCGAACAGGGCCACCAACTCCGTGGCGTGGTATTCGGCCGGCTTCAGGCCGTAGCGTGCAGCGGCTAGGAGCAGCTTGACGCCGGTCCGGGCTTCGGGGGCTACGCCGTCGGGGCGGGTCCACACGGGGGCAAAGCCGCTGAGGGCGTAGAAATCCATCACCTTTTTAGCGCTTACCGAGTCATCGCCGCTGGCCATTGCCAGGGGCTGTCGGAGCAGGGCCGCAACCACGCGGTCGGGAGCCGGCGAACCCGCCGCCTGCCCCGCGTGGGCCGCCAGCACCAACGCCAGCGACACCAAACCTACCCAACGCAAGGGCATAATTGTGGCAACATTTTGAGTAAACCAGGAGCCGAAAGACAGAAACGAAGTATAAATATTTTTCATTATCGGCAGCAGAAGGATAATTCGGTATTGAGAATTTACCAAATTTACCAAGCCTAAAAAGGGCTTTTTGGCCTTCTAGTTCAATGGCCACCGGCGCTCGGTGAACGGACCTTTTAAAGGGGCGTTTGGCAGTGCGTTGAGCTTCTTTTGGTGAGATTGATTCAGCCCAAAAATCTCGCTCCAAGTATTTCTAAGGCCTTTTTATATACAATAGTATAATTATTTACCCGTGTCATTTGATGAGCTAAACAGCCGTGTTAGAGGACTGAAGCCACCCATTACAATACAGCTAGCCTAGCTGCCTGCAAGGCCAGATGGGTACCCCTACCGTACTAGGTCGCTCAATAAGAACAGCACGACCCACTCATGTGGCTGGGCAACGGCGAAGTGGCATTTGTAGCTTGCTCGAAGCAGGTGTTTTTGAAGAGTTGAATTGCAGCAGCCGGCGGCCTGAAGTCTGTATTTTTTGTTGAAAAGACCATAAGCCCTGACGCTCCCAATGGCGGCGGGGCTTATTATTGTCTCCCTAACTCACGCCACTTCCCATGCACTACTTGCCCAACCCGGCCCGCTACCAAGACATGACCTACCGCCGCTGCGGCCACAGCGGCCTCAAACTGCCGGCGCTCTCGCTCGGCTTGTGGCACAACTTCGGCGACGTGGACACGCAGGCCAACGGCCGCGCCATTCTGCGCCGGGCCTTCGACAGCGGCGTGACGCACTTCGACCTGGCCAACAACTACGGCCCGCCGCCCGGCTCGGCCGAGGAGAACTTTGGGCGGGTGCTGCGCGAGGACTTCCGGAGCTACCGCGACGAGCTCATCATTTCCACCAAAGCCGGCTACCTCATGTGGCCCGGCCCCTACGGCGAGTGGGGCTCGAAGAAATACCTGGTGTCCAGCCTCGACCAAAGCCTGCAGCGCATGGGCCTGGACTACGTCGACATTTTCTACCATCACCGCCCCGACCCCGACACGCCCTTGGCCGAAACCATGGCTGCGCTCGACCTCATTGTGCGGCAGGGCAAGGCGCTGTACGTGGGCATCAGCAACTACCAGCCGGCCGAAGCCGCCGAGGCGTTTCGCCTGCTGCGCGAGCTGGGCACGCCCTGCCTCATTCACCAGCCCAAGTATTCCATGTTTGAGCGCTGGGTGGAAGACGGCCTGCTCGACTTGCTGGGCGAGGAAGGCGTGGGCTGCATTCCGTTTTCGCCGCTGGCCCAAGGCCTGCTTACGGACAAGTATTTGAAGGGAATTCCGGCCGACTCGCGGGTGGCCAAAGGCGTGGGCTTCCTCACCGAAAATAACCTCACCGATGAGCGCCTGTCCCAGGTGCGGCGCCTCAACGAAGTGGCCCAAGCCCGCAACCAAAGCCTGGCGCAACTGGCCCTGGCTTGGTTGCTCAAGGACGAACGGGTGACCTCGGTGCTCATCGGCGCCAGCCGCCCCGAGCAACTGGATGACTCGTTGCGCTGCCTGGAAAACACACAGTTCAGCTCCGAGGAGCTATCGTCAATAGACCAGATTCTGCGTACCGAAAACCCGGCTGCTTAGCCGGCTAAGCAGCCGGGCCTTACCGGGCAGCTACCGAATGGGGCTGCTTGGCGTGGCCGGTGCGGGCGTGACCGGCGCAGCTGGTGCGGGCACCGCTTCGGAAGCCGCCGGAGTGGTGGCCGGAACCGTAGCCGCTGCGGGGGCGGGGGCGGGGTCGGCCACGGCTGGGGTTGCCGTTTCTGTGACAGCTGGGGCGGCTGCGGGTGCGCTTGGCTCGGTTGGGGCAGTTGCGGGGGCCGCTTCTGCGGCGTTAGTCACCACGGGGGCAGGAGCGCACCCTTTGGTTTCCCACGAGCCTTTTATTTTGGGGCATTTGTCGAGCTTGTTGCTCACCAGGTCGCCGTCTTTGTCTTTGTGGCGGTGGCGGTGCAGGGCAAGGCCTACGCCGAAGTATACGTCGGCGCCGGTGGTGGTGGTCAGGCTCAGCAGGCCGCCCAGGTTGTCGGAGCCGATGAACATGGGCCCCATGCGCACCATGGCGCCTATTTGCAGCTTTTGGTAGCGGTTGGCGAGCATGATGGGGGTAGCCACTTCGAAGCGGCTGAATTCGATGCGCGGAATGACGGCCAGGCTGCTGATGCTGCGCTGCCCGATGGTGGACGCCGGCAGCAGGCTTTGCGTCCAAATCAGGCCCGCGTAGAGATGGTTGACCAGGCGGTAGTCGGCGGTGAGGCGCAAGGTGGTGGGCAGCGCGCTGCGGAAGCGCTTGCTCTGGCTGCTCAGGCCCACGAGGCGTTGCAGCGTCGGCGCCAGGTCATTCGGCGACTTGATGTTCAGGGTATCGAGCTGGCCCAGTTGCACGGTGCGGTTGTTGGCGAGCTTGGCTTGGCGCACGTACCGGCTGTTGTTGTAGCTGATGGCGCCCAGGTCGGTGAGGGCCAGTCCCACCCGCAGGCGGTACTTATTGCTTGAGTTGTCGTCCCAGTTCTTGCCATCCATGCGGTAGGCGTACTTGTCGAAAGTGGGGCGCCACTCGTAGGCCACGCCCAGGTCGAGGCCCAGGCCGCGGCCGAGGCGCTGGCTGCCGTAGAGCGTGCCCGCACTAAAATTCGGTTGGTCGTAGAAATCGGGGTTGGTGAAACCGTAGCTCAGGTTGCGGTTTTGGAGCTGGATGCTGTCGCCGTCGTACACCTGGTACTTGGTGCCTTCGTTCAGCACGTAGCCACCGCCCAGGCCCACCAGGTACTTGGCGGTGAAGCCCGCCTTCCAGAAATGCTCCTGGCTGACGGTGAGCGTGCGGGCGTAGGAGAGGGCAAATTCGTGGTAGGCCCCGGTGGTCAGGTTGAAGCTGTTGTCGTCGAAGACTTTGTTGGCCAGGCCCAATCGGTTGGCGTCGTCGAGGCCATAGCGCGCCAGCCGGGCCAGGCTCTCGCTCACGTTGCTGGCCTGCGCAAACGCGCGCACCCGGTTGGTGAAGGCTAGCCCCGCGCGCGGGCTCAACGCCAGCATGAAGCCCGGCAGCCGCCCCTCGCCCACAATGCTGGCCGCTTTTGTTCCGCCCGCCAACTGCTCATTGAGGTACTCAGAGCGCAATTCCCGGGTGCCATTGATGAACTCCCGGGCTGGCCCCGGCAAATCGAGCTGGAGGTAGGTATTGTAGAAATTGGCTCCCGCCCCGCCCAGGTTCAGGTAGAACTTGTGGCGAGAGTCAGCCAAAGAAGCCGGGTTGATGTACAGGTTGTTGGTGCCACCGTAGTTGCTCAGGGCCAGGCCCGTCCAGCCTTGGCCAGCCCCGGTCTGGGCCAGCAGCAACAGGCTTAGCAGAAAAAAGGTGAGCGGAAATGCAGAGCGTAGGGGTTTAGACATAAAAAAACAGAAAAAGATGAGGACAATGGCGTAGCCAGGCGGAGCCGCGCCCGCCAAGAGTGGTTCGGAAAAAGAAGTGGAGCGCCGGTTGGCGAGGCGCTACGTCCGCAGCGTATTGTGCAGGCTCAACAGCAGGCTCACGGCGCCCACCGAGGCCACTGTGCCCCCAAGCACCGACAAGTAGCCGTGGTGCTGCCAGCCAAGCTGCTCAGTAGCCAGCAGCACCACCACGCCCGTTCCCAACAAACGCAGCGAGGACACCATGGGCAGGTTGGCTCCCTGGGCCAAGTGCCTCAATTTGAGCGCGACAAAGCCCACAATGACTCCCATGGCGCCCCGGAGCAGCCAATCGGGCAGCACGCTAGCGGAGTGAGCGCCGGGCCACCCCTCCCCCGCCACCACCGAGCCCACCAGCAGCAGAAGCAACAACGCGTCGAAGAGCTTGCTCATCTCCAAAAGTCTAGAGTTAGTAAGAGAGGGCATTGATGAAAAGCTGAAGAGGCCTGCATGTACTTGGCTGGCAGCCAGCGGCCTCTCATCTGCATGTGCAACAGCTACATCGAAAGCCATGGGCCGCTGAGTGCCCAATGGAAAAGGAGAGCTGTGACATTGCATAAAAAAGATTAAACAGGATGAATTCAATACTCAAAGGTCCTGTCTGGCTTGGCCCAGGGCAATACCCACTTTTAGGTATATTTCCATTCGACTCCCCCTTTGCCGGTTCCCTGAACCTTGAGTGTCCTGCGTCTTGGTGCGCAAAACGCCTCCCACGAAGCTGCTGCCTTAGCCGCTAGCCTTGGTGAAACGGCGTCGAGGAAAGTGCTTTCGCCTATTAATAAAGCCGTTACAGGAAGCCGGCTTCGCCCGGTCCGACGCCCTAAGCGTCCGACCGGTTGCCGCACACGACACCCACAGGGCCGCTGACCTACAACCGGTCGGACGCATAGGGCGTCGGACCGGCAAGCGAGATATTTCCTAACCAGCTTCAATAACAGGGGTGCAGCCCTCCAATGAGACGCATGTGCACGCCCCCCACACCATTCGGACAGCGAATGAACTAGGGTGTGTGGACACTATTACTTCCTAAATAAAAAAGAACGTCATGCAGAGCGCAGCGAAGCATCTCGCGTGCCATCACTAACCAGTGACTGCGGGCGAGATGCTTCGCTGCGCTCTGCATGACGTTCTTGTGGTTTGCTGTCCACACAGCCTAGCCAATTAGGTTTCTCAGCGCGCCCTGTGCTATTTCCCGATTGAGCCGATTTTGGGCTGAATCTGAATGATGAAGCGCTTGTTGAGCGCCTCCTGGTTGCCGGTGTAGCGGCCGGCCCCGCGGAAGCCGCTGCCCGCCGCCACCACCTCCAGGTTGTTGGGGAAGCGCAGCCCGGCCTGCTCCCACAGCCGAATAACGGCCAGCGCGCGGTTGTAGCTGAGCTGGCGCACGGCCGGGCCGTCGGCGTTGCGCGGGTCGGAAGCGGGAAAGCGGAGGTCCTTGGCCGCGCGGCCTTCCACCACAATCAGGTACTGCACGCTTTCATCGTTTTTGATGGCCTGCATTTGGCTCAGCAGGAAGCGGCCGGCCTTCACCAACGGCGTTTGGGCCACGGCGGGCAGCACGGCGCTCTGCGGCGCAAACGTGACCGGGAAGTTCAGCTCGTAGCGCTTGTAGCGCTGGTTATAGATGAAATAATTGCTTTCCAGCCGCTTAAGGGCGGCTTTTATCTCGTCCAGCTTCTTCTTTTCCTGCAGCTGCACGTTCAGCTGCTTGTTGGCCGCCCGCAGGCCGGCTTCCTTGTCGTGGAACAGCTTGTAGCTGAGCACGAACATGACCAACATGGTCAGGAACAAGGCCGTCATGAGGTCCACGTAGCTGGGCCAGAAGAAATCCTTGCTCTCTTTCATTGATGGAGGTAGTCGGGATTAGTGGACAGTAGCGCGGACTTTCAGTCGGCGCCTTAAAACGGTGATAATGGCACGAAGAAGCTGACCAAACGTCCGCGTTACTTTTTGCCTAAAACATTCCGCTGAAACCAGTTTGGCTTCGTGATTTCTTCCAGCACTTTGTTGGTGCGGTCCACCTGCAGCAAGAGCTGCTGCTGCAACTGCGCATCGGCCAGCAGGCGGGCCTCCATGCGCTGCATGGCCTGCGCGGCCAAAGACGCTTGGCGCTCCTGCAGCACGTTGAGCTGCTGTTGCTGAGCCGGTAATTCGGTGAAGGGATTGAGGTACTCCGTGATTTTCTGGTAGACGTTGTTGTGGTTGAGCTCTCGGAAATGCCGTTGCCACTGCTCGTGGGCTTCGGTGGCTTCTTTCTGTAGCTCCACCAGGCGGCCGTCGAGCTCTTGGTCCATGCGGTGCACGCCCTCGCTCACGCCCTGGCGAATTTGCGCGCCCAAGTCAGCGAGTAGTTTGCCGTGCTGGCTGAAAAACGCTACTTGCTGCCGCAGCGCGTCGTCGTGCTGCTGCAGGTACTGCGGCACGCTGGCCAGGCCCTGCTCCAGCGCAGTGAGTCGGTTGAGCAGCGCCGTGATTACCTGCGCCACTTCGGCGCCGTGGGTCACGGTGTTGTTCAGCGCCTGCTGGTAGCCCAGGAATTTCTCAAAGGTCTGCGCGCTTTCGTCCACCCGGTCAAACACCTTCACGGTGGCGTTGGCCAGCTCCGAGTACCCAATTTTCTCCAATTGTTCCAGGAAGCGCTTCTGCACGCTCACGTTCTCCGTGATGCTGGCAATGAGCGGCGTGAACTCGTGAATCTTGCTGAAAAAGTCGTTCTGAATCTGGCTAAAAAACTCGGCGTTGAACGTGTCCAGCACCGACTTCAAATTGGCCATGCCGGCCTGCATATCCGAGTTCAGCTTGGGCAGCAGCGCCTTTTGCAGGTAGGTGTAGTAGGCGTTGATGTTGCGGTCGCGCACGGCGCGGGCCTGCTTCAGCAGCTGGTTGCCGGCCAGCGTAAAAGCCAGCCCGAACAAGCTGCCAACCATGGCAATGAGCACGCCCCCCAGGAAGTGCTGCACGTCGGTGTTGCTGAACGACGTGTCCAGGGCTGGGTCGGTTACCACATCAGCAAAGGGGTTCCCCACTAGCGACAACAAGCCCAGAATGGCCCCCGTGAAGGTGCCCAGCAAGCCCAAGTACAGCGGCGTGGCAATCTGGGCCTGAATCTCTTCGTCCAGGGCCTCCGCGTGGCGCTCCGAAATGTCCTTCAGGATACCAAAGTCAGCGGCCGCCCCGCGGTTGTTTTGCAGGTACTCGTTGGTGTCGGCAATGATTTGGCTGAACTCCGGCGAGGCGTCGCGGGTGATGAGCGCATCGTAATGCACCTCAAAATTCTTGTCCGGGTTGGCCGACGTGAACGGGATGGGCTGCACGGCCACCCGGCCCGCGGGCGGGTACATGGCGCTCACCCGTTCGATGAGTTGCCGGTTGCGCCAAAACACCACGGCCTGCCAGGCCACCAACGCCAGGATTAGCGCAATTTCTATAAAGAGCATAAAAAGAGGTTACAAACCGTAGAGACGCATAGTTGCGTCTCATCGTTCGCGCCGCCAGGAGTTGCCCGGGCCTTATTGTTCAACGACGAGACGCAAATATGCGTCTCCACCAGCTAGCTCAGCGCAATGCCGGCCTTCTGCACCACGTGCCAAGTGTCGTCGCGCTTTTCCAGTTTGCCCGGCGCCAGATTCTTGATGGTAGTGAACTGCTCGGTGGGCGGCAGCTCGAAGGCAAAGAATTCCTTTAGCTCCCGCACGCCGTTGCCGATGATGCGCGACTGGTCGGCCTGCGGGCTGAAGGAAAATTGCGCCGTGGTGGCGTCGGCCTGCAGCAGCGTAATGAGCAGCGGCATCTGCGGCAGCGGGTTGGGACTGAACTTGCGGTGCTCGATGCTAGGCACGTCGGGAGCAGGGGCGTAGTAATGCAATGGACCTGTGGAGGCTGCCGGTGCGGCAGCGGCAGCCGCTGCTTCCAACGCCTCCAGCGACTCAACGCGGGCATCGCGGTCAATGGGAATTTCGTTGGCCGTTGAGTCAATCAACTCCTGAATGGCGGGCGGCGTGGACGTAGGCGCCGACCACTCCACGGTCTGGCCGGTTTCCAGGGGCTGGTCGTCGCCGGCGGGCGGCCCGGTGGGCGTGCTTGGGTTCATAGCTGAACGGGGGGAAATGGCAGGCCACGACTCAGAGCGAGTCGGTTGGTTGGGCTTGTTGGATTTGTTTTTTGGCTTCCCGCCAGTCTGTGGTTTTGGCGGGACTTTCGCGGGTGGCGGCAGGTTGGGTGGCGTCTGGACCCCACGCAACGATTGCACCTTCGGGCCGCGCGGCACGTTTTCGGCCGGCTTCTTCCTGACTGGTTCGCTCACGGGTTCCGCTGCGGCAATAGAAGTCTCGGGCACAGCCGGCCGGTGCCGCGACGAACGCCGCGACCGCGACGAGCGCGACCACATGCGCGCCCCCAACACCCCCAGGGCAATGCCCCCCAGCACCCCAAGTATCAGGGGCCAGTTCGACGACTCGGCTTCCACAGCGGTGCCGGGCGCCACTACAGCGGCGGTATCCTGCACCGAGGTTAGCGGCGCCTCCCGCAGCGAATCGGCGCGGGGCTGGGCCAAAGTGGACTGCCCGCTGCCGAATACCAGCAGCCAGAGCAGCGCCCCTTGGCCCAGGTGCCTAGTTAAGCGGCTGCGCGTCATGAAGCACCTTGGATAGCTCATACAGGGCGTTTTTGAACGGCAGGAAGAATAGCGTTTCGGGCACGGTGTCGCCGTCGCGCAGCACGTCGGCGTACTGCTGCCGGTACAAGTTGAACGAGTCGCTGATGTGACGGTCAAGCGTCGCCATCACCAGGCCCGGGTCGTTTTTCACGCCCAGGTCGGCTTGCAGGCGCTTCACTTCGGGGTCTTCGAGCAGCAGCTTCAGGCAGGCGCGCACGTTGGCCAGCACGGCTTGCTTAATGTCGTCGGTCACGGCCGCGGCTTCGAGGTGGTGCTCGCCTTTGTCAGCTTGCGGGTTCTCCGGGTCCGGAGCGATGCCGACGGGGCGAACCAGCGGCGGGTCTTGCGGAATCTGGCCGGTGGCCAGCACGCCGCCGTTGGCCGTGGTTTGCTTGGGGTCGTCGGCCAGCTTGATGCGGAAGTCGGCCGGCATGGTCTGGCCCGTGGCCTTTTCCATGATGAGGCGGGCCAATTTCTCCACGGGCTGCAGGTTGGTGCCCGCCGCCAGCAGGCGCACGTATAGGCTGCCGCGGCCCGTGAAGCACAAGTAGCGCGGCAGTTGCTGGCCATTGGCCACCACCACCTGCGCCACGTGGTAAATGAGGGCGCCAAAGTGCAGATAGAATAGCACGCGCAAGTGCTCGGCCCGCAGCAGGCGCTCGCTAAAGCCCAGCAGCTGGTCGTAGTTGAACAGGAAGCTGGCCACGTCTTCGGACCCGAAATTGTCGGTTCCTTCGGCCACCAGCACGTATTCGCGGGCCCGGCGAGCGGCGGGCGACAGCACCGCGCTTTGCACCCCGGCCACGCCGAAGCGCACCAAGCCGTTGTCCTTAGCGCCGCGTACTTCAGCGCCACCGTCGCCCCACAGGTCGTTGCCGGCAAAGCGGAAGGACGTGCTCAGCACCGGCTTGCGGTCGGCGTAGAGCAGTACGTCGGTGGTGCCACCGCCGATGTCGATGAAGGCGGCGTTCTCGCCCGGCCCCAGGGTTACGATGTTGCGGCGGGTAAGGTAATAGTACGGCGCCGTGCTTTCCACCATGCAGGGCATGGAGTTGGTGGTGTGAAATATCTGGTGGAAAAGCGTGTCCCACTCGCGCTGGTACAGGTTGCGCTGGTAGGTCGAGAAGCTCAGCGGGGCAAACCAGGTGATTTGCGTGGCCGCGAGGTTGCCGCCGTTCAGGGCCACTTTCGCGCGGCACAGCAGCAGAATTTCCTGGAAGAAAGCCCGCACGCGGTTGGTGCTGGCTTGGTTCAAGCTGTTGTCCCACTTCAGGTTGGTGTGGTAGTTGGGGCGGCGCTGCTCCTCGGTGATGATGCCGAAAGCCACGTTGATGTTGCCCAACACGCTCAGTTCCTGAGTGGCGTAGTTGTTGGCCTCGTATGTGGCCGTGCGGGCCGGGAAGGCGTAGGGCGAGCTGTCTTGGCCGATTATAGGCGGCACAAACTCCCGCTCCTGGTACTGCTGCCAGCGCTTGATTTGCACGAAGTTGGCCGGGTCGTCGTCGATGCCGCGGTACAGGCGCTCGTAGGCGGTGCGGTCGGGCTCGCCGGTGCTCTTTTTCAGCAGGGCCACCGGCGTATCGGTCAGGCCGAAGCTGAACGGCTTGGGCTCCTGGCCGGGGTTGTCTTGCATGGCCACGTGGGTGTTCGTGGTGCCGAAGTCGATGGCAAAGCGGTACTCCTTGGTGCCTTGCCGCACCTCGGGCCACTTCGGAATCACCAGCGCCGAGCCGGCGGCCGGGGCGGGGTTCTGCACTTCCAGATAGTCGAAGTGGGTGCCGCGCACTTCGTAGTAGGTACTACCTTCGTCCTGGCCGGTTTTGGGGGTGCGCTCGTAGCGCGTAGCGCTCTGGCCGGTCCCGGTTTCGCCCAGCGGGCGGCCGTCCACCCAAAATTTCAGGTCGACTTTCTTAGTCACCATGCTTGGGTCGATGTTGTTGGCATCCACCAGCATGACTTTGTAAAAGTCGTTGTACTGCGGCGCGTCCACCACTTTCACAAAGGGAAACACCGACAGGGCCACGTTGGTCACCAGCAAGCGGCCGAGGTTGTCGCCCTGCGGGTTGGTGTAGTAGGCGCGTTCGTAGTCCACGTAATCGCCGCCGCTTACGGGTACCCGCAGCTTTACGCGCACGCAGGCCGGGTCCAGCTCCATGCTCAGGTGCTCGGTTAAATCCTGGGCAGAGAAGTAGTCGAAGTAGGCCGGCTTGATAGGCAGCAGTGGCCAGTTGTTGGGCTTAAAGCCGGGCGCAATCTTCAGGTAACCGCAGTGAAAGCGCGCTTCGTCCACCTCGTAGGGCACCGTGAGCAGCGTGTCTTCGAGCAAGTCGTTCACCGTGAGGTAAGGGTACGGCAGCTCCGGGCCAGGCAGCGTCCGCTCCTTGAGGGGGCGGGCATCAGCCGCGGAAATGATGGCGCCGCTGTCGGCAAACATCGTTTCGTTGAAATAGCGCTTGCCGATGGCTTTCAGGCCAGGCCGCAGCACTATGGGCAACGGGCCCGCCACGCCGGGCTTGCTGGGGCGGATAAACAGGTCCGAGTTGCGCACCGTGCCCTCGTCGGGGCGCACGCGCAGCAACACGCCGGCCACGTCAATCTGGTTGTTCGACGCGTCGGTGAGGGCGGGAAAAATGCCCAGGTTGGTGCCGCCTTCCATGGCCCACTTCTGCAGCAGGCCGCGGTCCAGGGTGTCGCGCACCAGCGGGGCCATGGCCGTCAGGGCTGGGTCGCCCACAAACTGCTGGTACACGAAGTCGCGAAACGCGGCTTCGCGGTTGGCCAGCGGCACGTAGGTGCTGTCGAAATAATAGCCACCGCCCTGGGGTCGCTGCACCGGCAGCGGGCGCACGTTGGGCGCCGGGAAAAACAGCGTGAGCGGCGAAGTGCCGCCAATGAGCTGCGGCACGCCGTTGGCGCCGGGGAAGTAAATGAGGTGCAGCTCGGTGAGCTTGGCGAAGCGGCCGTCCAGGTACAGGCTCAGCACGTCGGCCAGGGGCCGGGTGGCGGGGTTGGCGCGCAGTTTGGCCAGTTCCTCGTCCTTGCGCCAGGCCCGGATTTGCAGGCGCTGGCTGGCCAGCTTGCGCTGGTGGTAGTTGAACACCATTTCCCACACGTCCCAGAAGTGGCTCACCAGTTGGTGATACACCGAGTCCTGGGCTGCACCACCTTGCGTTACAAACCGCAACGCGGTTTCCACCAAGTGCATGCGCGCAAACGGCGACGGGATGGACACCGCCACCTTGGCGGCGCGCCCACCTTGCGGGTCGCGCAGCCGCTCCACCTCGTGGGGACCAATTTTACCAGTGGGCCCCCACCCTTCGTGGGTGCTGGAGCCGGTATCGTGCAAACGCAGGATTTTAGCCATGAAAGTTACTTTCGGTCAGGTGGCGCGTGTCGTAGAGCGTACGTCAGTCATTGCGAGGGCGCAGCCCGTGGCAATCCGTCCTGTTCTCAGCGCGTCACCTATTTGATGTAATGAGTTTAAAATTGGTGAAGCAGTTAGTCCTGCTTCAACTTAAGTAAAAAGCTAGTCACGACTCGAGACTGGTCACTTAGGGAGGAAGGATTGCTTCGCTCCGCTCGCAATGACTTAAGGTCGCGCGAGCCGCCTACGAATACTGGAGCTTCTTATCCAAAATCTCTCCGGTGGCTTCCTCAAACGCCTTCACTATCCAGCGCAAGGCCTCATTCTCGGTCGGGTTCTTCAAGGTATCCTTGCCTACAGCCTTGGTCAGCTCGTCGCGGAAGTAGCCCGGCGTGATGCCTTTGTTGAAAATGCCGGTTTCGACCGATTTGTCGGCTACCATTTTATTGAAGTCCATTTCCTCGGCCCGAATGGCGGTGTAGCGGCGCTGGTTCACGCCCAGCTCCCGAATCCACTCGTTGTACTCGCCGAAGAAGTCGTACAGCTCGCGCAGGGCGCGGTTGTTGCGCAATTGCGCCGCTAGGTCGCCAGCCTCGTAGTAAGGCGCTTTGGCGTCGTCGGGCGTGTGCTTGAGGAAGTAGCGCGCGAAGTAATGCAGCTGAATGAGCGGGCGGGCCACCTCCTGGCGCAAGTCGGCGGGCAACTGGCCGAAGTCCACCTCGGCAGCGTCCGACTTGAGGCCGTATTCGTGGAAAAGCGGCTGGTTGGTGTCGAGCTGATTGTCGGGCACCTCCATGAAGTGCTGCACCGACAGCGCGCCCAGCATTTCCAGCAAGTGGGCCTGGTTGCGCTGCTCGGCGCGGCCGGGATGGTTGGCCAGCGGCTGGCCGGGCTGGTCGCCCAGGTAGTACATGGCCTCCAGCCCTTGCAGGTTGTCGGCGTAGTACGACAGGGCAGTTTTGGTCTTCGTGATGAAGGTATTTGAGTCGATGAAGTCCTGGCCGGCGGCCTTTTCATCGGCCGACGGCTCCTGCAGCTTGAAGTAGGGCAGCATCACCAAGGCACCGGCTTTCATGCGGCGGCGCACTTCGGGGTGGGCCAGGGCCGAATTGGAATCGCGCAGGTTTTTCACCAGCAGCGGGAAGCCAGCGGCGCCCGTGCCGCCAAAAATTGAGCTGATAAAGAAGGCGCGGTCGCCGTCTTGCAGGCTCTGGGCGAGGTAGCGCATTTCCTTGGATTGCACCACGGCATTCAGCACCACCGAGCCTACGTTGGGCGAACCGCGGAAACCCACGTCCAGGTTGGCCGCCAGGCTGTCCTGGGTAAAGAGCAAATCGACCAGGCCCTGCGTTTCCACCGAGAGGTCGTTGTATTTCAGGTAATCCCGGAAGGGCTGGCTGATGCCGCCGAAGTCGTACACGAACGAGTCGCGCAGCTCCTCGCCGCCCCCGCTGGTGTTCAGGTGGGCCAGCGTGTTCATGGGCTGGCTGAAGAAGCCGGCCTTTTCCTTCTGGCCGTCGCTGTACAGGGCCTCGTGAATGCGAGCGTAGCGCTTGAGCAAGGCCACGGTGCGGGTCACGTCGCCGTTTTGGGTGTCGGGGTCGATGAGGACGGGCACCACTTGGTCGCAATTGGGAATGCGCACGCCCGAGGCCAGCAGCATGGTGAGGGAGCGCAGGACGCGTGCTCCGGTGCCGCCCACGGCAAAGATGAATAGTTTGGACATAGCGTTGAAAATAGCGCGAAGCTCCAGCTTCGCGTGTCGTTAACCGACTGGCTTTAAGACTTAATTGCAGGCCGCACTTCGGCGCGGCCAATACGCGAAGCTGGAGCTTCGCGCTACATTACTAGAACGGTCCCACAAAAGGCGTAGTGCGTGCATAGGTGCTCCACCGTTTCAGCAGCACCGAGAACAGCAGGAACCACAGCGCGGCCACCACCATGTTCACCACCATAAAGTAACCCAGGTAGCTGCTGGCTTCGGCGCCGTGCCCTTTGCTCAGGCTGTGGGCCATAAACGTGCCCAGGCCCGCGGCCAGAGCCAGGGTGAGCACCCAGTGCGTGGTACGGAACATGCCCGTTCGCAGGGCCGAATTGAACACATAGTAGAAAGCGAGTACCAGCAACAGGGCCACGCCGAGGGTGCTCCAGCCTACCAGCGAAAACAGGTCGGTTTTGTACAGGCCGTAGTCGGCCGGGCGCTGGCTTTGAAAGATGGAAATGAGGGCCGAATACAGGCTGGTGAAGAATGTTTGCATTGGGTATTGGTTGTCAGTTGTTCGTTGTCGGTTGTCAGGCTTCGGTGTCGTCAGCCCTCAGAGCAACCTGACAACTGACAACGAGCACCTGACAACTAATCTTTCTTAATCGGAAGCTGAACCGTGAATACGGGCGCCAGCGGGGTTGGGTACGATTGGCGGACGCCCGCCAGAATTTGGTCGAGGCCAAACGTGCGGGACGCCGGCGTATTGTCGTTGCTAGTCGACCACGCCGCCACCCACTCCGGCGTTTCCGGCGCGGGCAGCGCCACGCTGAGCGTGGCCGTGGGGCTGGCCAGCTTGCTCACCCGCAGCCGCAGCACGTGCGTGTACGGCGCCAGCACCGGCTGCCCGCTCTGCTCGTCTTCCGTGAGCGGACGCACCGAGTTGGGCACCAGCGACGCCTGGCCGTTGGGCAAGCGCACCTGCAGATGTTGGGCCAAAAATGCCGGTTGTTGCCACGCCGCGGGCAATTCTTTTAAATTAACCCCCACCGTAAAATCAACTGGGTCGTCCGACACGTTCAGCGTAAGGCCGTTGCCCTCGCCGTACACGCTGCCGCTGGGCTTCAGTTTTACGTCGGTCAGTTTGGTGAGCACGGGCGCAAAAGCCGGCGTGGTCGTCTTCAACCCAAAGAAGGCCTGCTGGACCGGCGCATTCTTAAATACTTCCGCCGAATAGCGGGCCACCAACGCGGGCGGGCCAATCACCCACACGTAGTACGGCACTTTTTCGCCGTTGAGGGTACGCTTGGCCATAGGCGTTTTCACGGCCGGGTGGTAGGTGCCGTAAAATTTTGAGGTTTCGCCAAACACGGCCACGGCCAGTTGCTGCTGGCTGACGGGCGCAATGGACGTGCGAATTAGGTTGGGCAGCTGCGAAAAATCCGACTTGCGGGCCGGCCCATAAATGAAGTCCGATATCACCACGCTCACCTGCTGCGGGGCTTGCGGCATACTCAGAATGCCTTCCAGCATCTGCGGCAGCTCGGTGCCGAGGGCGGCCTGGTTCACTTCGCCCTGCACCACGTCGCGCAGCTGCGCAAACTGCACGGCACGCGGCGCGGCGTTTTCACACAAGTAGTACTTGCGGTTGGCCACGGCCCCGCTCACCTGGGTTTCGGTTAGGAGGGCCCCGATGCGCCGCTGAAACTCCGTGGCGGGCTTGTCGGCCCCTCCGCGCGGCACAAAGCCTCTCATGCCCCCCGAATACTCCAGGAAGACGCTCACATTTAAAGGAGCCGCCTGCTCAGCGGCAGGTGCTGCTGCGGTGGGCTTTGTTCCTTTGGCCGGTTTGCTGGCGGTGTTTTCACTCGGTTCGGAGCCGCAGCTACTCACGGCTGCCATCACGCCCAAAAGCGCACTCAGACGCCGGAAACCGGCAAAAAAACGCGCGGCCGGACGCCCCGCAGAATCAAATAGTGGCATAGTACAAGCGCTAGGCTAGATTTTGGCGAAGTATAGGCATTACGCAGCGAAGTGCCCCGCGGCCGAAACTTGGCCGCTAAACGCAAGCGCCCCCCTAATGGTACCCGCGGCGGCATTCATTTCATTATTGAAATACGTATTAATTCACTGCTAAAAACGTGTTGCAGTGAATTAAATAACGGGAGCCGTAGAATGCGGGCAACCAGCTACGCGCCTTTGGGTGAGGCAGTAAAGTCGACCCAGTGCGCAGAGCGCAGCACTGCGTCGGACACTTCAGCTTAAATTTGTAGCGCTACAAATACCAATACCCAAACTAAGTACTAATATCGTCCTGCGGTTCAGCCGTTCATTTCCTTTGTTTTTCGTGCTGCTATGCGCCTCATTGCTTTTCGCCCCGAGTACCAGCTCACGGTAGACGACACCAAAAATCTCATTTTTTACCAGAATTTCGAACCGATGCAAGAGGCTACGGCCTTGCCGCATTACCTCGAAGACTGGCACGCGGCCCTGGCCACGGTGAAGCCCGGCTTCACCATCCTCAGCGACATGCAGGTCATCAACCACGGCAGCCCGCAATTGCACACCAGCTTTAAAACCGTGGAGCAGCTGATAGTGGAACGCAGCGTGCGGATGGTGGCCGAAATTCACGTACCCGGCGTCTCGACCGGCCGCCGGGCTGCCGCCGTTACCACCAGCCTGGCCATGCCCGTGCGCCAGTTTCTCAACTTGTGGGACGCGGCCCAGTTTCTCGACGAATTAAACGCCGTGCCCGAAGTTAACCTGGCGGAAGTTGGCTAGGCTGAAGTCGATTTTGTGCGCTGGGCCAACGATTTAGGCCGTCGGGTTGTTATCAGGCGGGTCGCGTTGGCGGCCCCGGCCGTGGGCCGTACCTTTGCATTGCGGCGCCCCGTGGCGGGTGGCCGCGTTGAACCCGGCGCCTGTCCAGGCCCCTATTTGCGACTATGTCCAATACGATTTCCACCGATATCTGCATTATCGGAGCCGGCCCAGTGGGCCTTTTCGCCGTTTTTGAAGCGGGTTTGTTGAAGCTTCGCTGCCACGTGGTCGACGCGCTGCCCCAGCCCGGTGGCCAGCTGTCCGAAATCTATCCAAAAAAGCCGATTTACGACATTCCGGGTTTCCCCGAAATCCTGGCCGGCGACTTGGTAGACAACCTCATGAAGCAGATTGAGCCCTTTCACCCCACCTTCACGCTGGGTGAGCGGGTGGAGCGGTTTGCGAAACTGGAGGACGGCTCTTTCCAGCTCTACACCACCGACGGCACCGAAATTCAGTGCAAGGCCGTGGCCATTGCCGGCGGCCTGGGCTCGTTCGAGCCGCGCAAGCCGGCCGTGGAAAACCTGGAGCAGTTTGAGGGCGGCAAAGGCGTGCACTACATGGTGCGCGACCCCGAGCATTTCCGCGACAAGAAAATTGTCATCGCCGGCGGCGGCGACTCAGCCCTCGACTGGACCAACTTCCTCGCCAACGTGGCTTCGGACGTGACCCTCGTGCACCGCGGCACCACCTTCCGCGGCGCCGCCGACTCGGCCGAGAAAGTGCAGAAACTGGCCGAAGCCGGCAAAATCAAGCTCGTGCTCAGCTCCAACGTTACGCACCTGCACGGCAACGGCAAGCTGGCCGAAGTGACCATCACCGGCAACGACGGCAAAGCCGAAACCGTGCCGCTCGACCACTTTATCCCGCTTTTCGGCCTCACGCCCAAGCTCGGCCCCATCGGCGAGTGGGGCTTGGAGCTGGAGAACGATGCCGTAAAAGTTGACACATTGGACTACAGCACCTCGCTGCCCGGCGTGTTCGCCATCGGCGACATCAACACCTACCCGGGCAAGCTCAAGCTCATCCTTTGCGGCTTCCACGAGGCCGCGCTAATGTGCCAGGGCGCGTTCAAATACATTTTCCCCGACAAGAAATACACCCTCAAATACACGACGGTGAACGGGGTGCCATCCATGTAAACTGGTGGACCAATAGTCAGAATGAGCGAGGCCGAAGCATTTCTCCTGCGCCACTAATCAAGGTTAGTGCAACAGGGAAATGCTTCGGCTTCGCTCATTCTGACGTTATTTTGGGTGCTACAACCAACCAATTCATGCAAGAAGATATCCGCGTTTACGTCGAAGAAGCCCCCGGACAGCGCACCGAAATTGTGGGCCCCACCGACATGGGCCTTAGCCTCATGGAACTGTTGAAAGCCAGCGGCTACGACATCATGGCCACTTGCGGCGGCATGGCGCTGTGCGCTACCTGCCATGTGGAAGTGCTGGCCGGACCCGCCCTGCCCGAGCCCGGCGACGACGAATTGGATATGCTGGAAACCTTGCCCGTGGTGCACGAAGGCAGCCGTCTCAGCTGCCAGATTCGCCTCACGCCCCACACTGACGGCTTGGTGGTACGCCTCGCTCCCACCGGCGCCTGAGTTAGTTCTCTTGCCTGATAGCAGGCTGGACTTGTTTTGGTTACTGATTCTTTTACATCTAGGCCAGGAGCTGGCGCATGCGTTCTTTAGCAAGCTCTGACAGTGCGGGCCCGGTGGTTTCCCTGGCGGCGGCCGCAGCGCGAGCTAGGTCGGCAACGAGCACCGTTTGCTCGGCGTAGCGGTTGCAGTAGGGACAGTACTGCAGGTGCAACAGCAGGCCAGCGCGCACTTCCTTGGCCACGGGTCGGTCGGCCTGCTCTTCGAGCAGCAGGGTCGCGCTTTGGCAAGTAATGAGTCGTTGCATAAACAGAGGTTAATTCTTGCCCAAGCCGTGCTTTTCCAGGCAGCGGCGCAACTGCAGTTTGGCCCGGTGTACGATAATCCAGTAGTTGGCGGCCGTCAAACCCAGCTCTTTACAAATTTCCTCGGCGGATAATTCCTCCACAAAGCGCATGACAAACACGGCTCCTTGCTGCGGCGGCAGCCGGCCTTGGCAGCGCTGCAGGATGTCGTGCTGCTCGGCTTGTTCCAACGCCGCGTCGGCGCTGAGCCAGCTGGCGGGCGCCTGGGCATCGGCCCAATGCCCGGTTTCGGGGTCAAAGAAATCTGCTTCTGTTGGGCCGGTTTCGCCGATTGCGTCCAGGCTGACGTGGATGCTCCGGGCTTGGCGACGGTAGTAATCGATGATTTTGCGGCGCAGAATAACGAAAAGCCACGTCCGTTCCGACGCCTCGGCCCGAAAGGTGGCCAAGCCGTCGAGGGCGCTCAAGAAGGTTTCCTGCACCAGTTCTTCGGCGGCCACGGCATCGCTCACCCGGCTCAGGGCAAAGCGGTAGAGCTCGTCGCCGTAACGGTCGGGCCACTGGGCCGGAACTGGGAGAGATGAAGTCATGTAGCGCGACGCAAAGGCCAGCAAAAGCCGCATCGCAAGATTACAACTGTGCTGGCAAACAACCGCCGCAGCCGAAGCTTCCCTTCATCAACAAGGCCTTCGTCTCACGTGAGACGAAGGCCTTGTTGGCATCAATCGCAGAACGGCAGGACGGTGTTAGTCGCGCTTGTTGGCTTGCTCGCTGGTAGCGCCCCCGCCATCGGCGGCGGCGGCCCCTTTGGCGTCCTTGGGGGCCTCCGTGTTGTTGAATACTTCCACCACCAGCTTCCAGCCGGCCACGGCCTCCCGTTTCCAGATGCGCAGGTAGCTGCCGTTTTCCTCGGCGTGTTTGGGCGTTGCCTCGCGGCGGAATTCGCCCACCACGTAGCCCAGGTCGCCGCCCGCCGCCAGGTAGCCGCCGGTGGGCGCAAAGAAGTAGCGGCCTTCCAAGTTTTTCATGTTGGCCGCGGCAGCTTCGCCTTGCATCATCGACAGGCCGGGGCGGTAGAGGCGGGCCTCGGCGCTCAGGTATTGCTGATACGTGGCGCCGGGTTTCATCATCTCCGCTTCTGAAAACTTGCGGTCGAGGTCGAGCACCACGCTCGAGGGCGCGGTGCTCGGAGTGGCCGCCGCCGCCAGCAAACGGGGCTGGGGCACGGTGGCGGGCTTGGCGGGCGCGGTGCCAATGCGCTGAATGCCCATGTCCACCACAAATTTCCACTTGCCGTCGGGCTGCTTGCGCCACACGGTCACGTATTCGCCGTCGGCCTGGGGCTTGTCGTTCTGAAAAGAGGTCCAGGGGCCGGTGGTGTACCCAAGGTCGCCCGATTGAGCGGCATCGGCCAGCACCGGGTACCACGTCAGGCGGCTGCCGGACTTTGCCGGTTGCGCCTTCCAGAACTCTTGCGCATTCACCAATTTGCCGTTGTCGGCCACCAGGGCGTTGGGGGCGCTGTTGGCAACAAATGCAGCCGTGGTGCCTGCTTGCGCGGCCTGGGCGGCGAAGGATTGTTCGGCTTCAACCACGGCTTGCCGGGTTGACTGTGCATATGACGAGAAGGATATTGTGAGGGCGAGCGCGGCGCCCATAGCCAACTGATTCTTCATAAGATACAAGGATAAGTAATTCTTTAAGCCAAGTTACGGTTTCCGGGATAATTACAATTGCTATTTAACGAGTATTTACAAAAAAATGCCTTTCTTGCGGTCAAATTCACTTTTAATACTCGATTTAGTCAATTTCTTTCCGTTGTTTTTCTTGCTTTTATGAAACTAGCCGACCTCACTGCCCGTGCCCGCCGCATTCGCCTTGTTTTAACCGATTGCGACGGGGTGCTCACCGACAGCGGCGTGTACTATTCCGAGCGCGGCGAGGAAATGAAGCGCTTCAATATCCGCGACGGCATGGGGGTGGAACGGCTGCGCGCGCTTGGCATCGCCACGGGCATCATGACCGGCGAGTTGTCGCCGTCGGTGCGCACCCGCGCGGCCAAGCTTCGCATTGAAGAGCTCCACTTGGGCATCAAAGACAAGCCCGCTTGCCTGCGGGAAATCCTGGCCCGGACCGGCTTGCAGCCCGAAGAAGTTGCCTTCATCGGCGACGACACCAACGACGTGGAAATACTAGGCATGGTGGGCCTGGCGGCATGCCCCGGCGACGCCACGTCCTTTGCCCGGGCCGTGGCCGACTTTCATTGCCAGGCGGCCGGAGGCCACGGCTGCTTCCGCGAGTTAGCCGAATTCATCATCGCCGCGCGAGAACGGTGAGATGGTGCGTGGTGAGGTGGCGAGTTTGCTGTTTTGACGGCGCAACAGGCGCGGCTTGAACAGCAAACTCACCACGCACCATCTCACTGCTTAATCGGGCAACAGGCCTTGGCGCGCCGCCAGTTTGATGAGGGCGGCGGTGTTGCGCGTCTGGGTTTTGTCCATGATGTTTTGGCGGTGCGTTTCCACGGTGCGCTTGCTGGTGAACAGTCTCACCGCGATTTCGGCGTTGGTGAGGCCTTCGGCCACCAAGCCCAGCACTTCCATTTCGCGCTTGCTCAGGCCCAGGGCGGCGCGGGCGGCCTCGCTGTCGGCGGGAACGCTGGTGTGAAAACGCCCCAGCAAGGCCAGCCCGATGGCCGAGCACAGGAACGGGCGGCCCGCCGCCACCGTGGTCAGGCCGTGCAGCAGCTCGCTGGGCAGCGTGCTTTTAAGGATGTAGCCGTGCACGCCCAGGTCGAAGGCCCGGGCCACGTAGTGTTCGTTGGTGAGGTCGCCTTGCGCCAGCACGCGCACCTGTGGGTACTGTCCGCGCAGGGCGGGCAGCAGCGCAAAGGCATCGGGACCGGGCAGGCTCAGGTTGAGCAACACCACGTCGGCGGGCGTCGTTTCCAGCAGGGCCAGCAGTTCGTCGCCGGTAGTTGCCTCCCCTACCACCGCCACGTCCTTGGCAGCTTCCATCCCGATGCGCAGTGCCTCACGCGTCAGAGTGTGGCCATCGGTGAGAAGCAAAAGAATCATAAAGTAGCGGCAAACGACAAACTAAAAGACTCATTTTAGCGGAAAGTGAGCCGCTAAGTCCATTTTGAGCACCTCGAAAGTACAGCTTCGGAAAAGTCAACCCTCGAATTCAGCGGCAAAAGCCGTATAAATCCCGGCAAAAAAGTACTCTATGCGGGGTGATTTGGTACAAATACGGAGCCTAGTTTTGCGTATAGCCTCTTTGGCCCACCTTTGTGCGCTGGCTTTTTCCGCTACCCCCTTTTCCGTTACCCCCTTTTCTATTCCCCCGCTATGACCCGCATCCTTCTTGCTGACGACCACACTATTTTGCGCGACGGCATCCGAGCCCTGCTTTCCGCCGACGGCGACCTCGAAGTGGTGGGCGAAGCCAGCAACGGCGCCGAGGTGCTGGCCATGTTGGAAACGACGCCCGCCGACGTGGTGCTCATGGACGTGCAAATGCCCGTGCTCGACGGCTTTGCCACCATGCCCGAGCTGCGCCGCCGGTTTCCCGAGGTGCGCGTGCTGGTGCTCACCATGCTCGACCACGAAAACTACGTGGCGCGCATGTTTGACGCGGGGGCCCTGGGGTACGTGCTGAAAAACGCCGCCATCAGCGAAATCACGCACGCCATTCGCACGGTGGCCGGGGGCAACCAGTTTTTGTGCACGGAAATTGGCCTCAACATGCTCTACAAAGCCGTGGCGCAAACGGCCAGCGTCAGCATCGACGACAGCGGCAGCAATTCGGGTTCCGACTTGACCGCCCGCGAACTGGAGGTGCTCAAGCTCATTGCCGAAGGCCTGACGAACGGCGAAATCTCCGACAAACTGTTCACCAGCAAGCGCACCATCGAAACGCACCGCCAAAACATCATCGCCAAAACCCAGGCCAAGAACACCGCCGCCCTCATCAAGCTAGCCGTGAGCCGGGGACTGATTTCTTAATGACTACCAATTAATGGTGAATGACAAGCGCACTATCTACCACTAGCTGTTTACCATTTACAATAGCCCGCCCACGGCGCTGATGCTCAGGGTCACAATGGCGGTGTTGAAGCCGAAGGAGATGATGGCGTGCAGCAGGGCGGTGCGGCGCTGCCGCCGGCCGGGAATGGTGACGTCGGCGGTTTGGGCGGCCATGCCGATGGTGAAGGCAAAGTAGGCGAAGTCGAGGTAGTCGGGCTCGGGGTCTTGGCCGGGAAATTCCAGGCCGCCGGTGTCGCCGCCGCGTTGCTCGTCGGCGTCGTAGTAAATGTGGGCGTAGTGCAGCGTGAACACGGTGTGCACCAGCAGCCACGACTCCAACACCGCGGCCACGCACAGGGCCACGTGGCGGGTGAGCGCCGCGCGCGACATGGAGTCGAGCGTGCCCAGCAAGGCCACCACGGCCAGCAAACTCGCCACCGCCGACACCAGCACAAACACAAACGCCAGCACGCGGCCGAGGTCTTCGCCGTTGGCCACTTTGCGAATGGTAGCAGCATCGGCCGTGAACATGGCCGCCGCAATAATGAGCAGCGTGCTGGCCGCATACACGTCCCAAGCGGCTACTGAGCGGCTGAGGGCGTCCTCCCCGGCCGGAGCCAGGGCCCACGCCGCGGCGCCCAGCCCCAACCCAATCAGTAGCCGGTACTTGGCAGGAATCTGCCCGATGAGGTGGACAACTCGGAAAACGGCGGAAGGAGAAGATGGCGGCACGGCCTGCAAAGTAACGCCCTGCGGCATGAGCGCCGCGGCGGCGTTGGCGCGGCGGGTAGTGCGCAACTCCTCGCTGCCGTTGCTTCCTTTGTGGCCTTCGCCGTCATTGCTCTGCTTATGAACTCCGCTCCCCTTTCCGGCCTGTACGCCCCCTCCCTCGCCCTCGTCACCGACTTGTACCAGCTCACGATGGCCTACGGCTACTGGCAGCAGGGCATGCAGGACCGCGAAGCGGTGTTTCACCTCTACTTCCGCAAAGCCCCGTTTCAGGGCGGCTACGCGGTAGCGGCCGGCCTGGCCCTGGCCGTGGACTGGATGGAAAACCTGCGCTTTTCGGACGACGACCTGGCTTATTTGGGCAGCCTGCGCGGCAGCAAAGGCGGGGTGCTGTTTCCGCCGGAGTTTCTGGAGTATTTGCGGGCCCTGAAATTTACCTGCGACGTGGACGCGGTGCCGGAAGGCACGGTAGTCTTCGGCAACGAGCCCTTGATTCGGGTGCGCGGGCCGTTACTACAGGCCCAGCTGCTGGAAACGGCGCTGCTCACGCTCGTCAATTTCCAAACGCTGATTGCCACCAAGGCGGCCCGCATCCGCGAGGCCGCTGGGCCTTCGGACCAGATTCTGGAGTTTGGCCTGCGGCGAGCGCAGGGATTTGACGGTGGCATTGGGGCCAGCCGGGCCGCGTATTTGGGCGGGGCCGACGCCACCAGCAACGTGCTGGCCGGGCAACGGTTTGGCATTCCGGTGAAAGGCACGCACGCTCACAGTTGGGTGCAGGCATTTGGCGACGAAACCGAGGCCTTCTCGGCCTACGGGCAGGCCTTCCCCGACGACTCGGTGTTCCTGGTAGATACCTACGACACGATAGAAGGCGTGCGCCGGGCCATTCACGTGGCCCGCGAAATGCGCGCCAAGGGCCACGAGCTGGCCGGCATTCGGCTCGATTCGGGCGACTTGGCCTACCTCAGCCGCGAGGCCCGCGCCGTGCTCGACGAAGCCGGTTTCCCCAACACGCGCATCGTGGCCAGCAATGACTTGGAGGAAAATCTCATTACCAGCCTCAAGCAGCAGGGTGCCCGCATCGATACCTGGGGCGTGGGCACGCAGCTCGTGACGGCCTATAACCAAGCGGCGCTAGGAGGAGTGTATAAGCTGGCTGCCCTGCGCAAAGCCGACGACTCGGGCTGGGATTTCACCATCAAGCTCTCGGAGCAAGTAGCCAAAACCAGCATCCCCGGCATCCTGCAAGTGCGGCGCTACCTCAATGAGTATGGCAAGCCCCGCGCCGACATGCTCTACAACACCGCCGAGCCCCTCCCCGACCAGCTAACCATCGTTGACCCCGCCGACTACACCCGCCGCCTAGCCATCAAGCCCGAAACGAAGTTCAAGGAACTGCTGGAGCCCGTATTCCGGGAAGGCAAACGCGTGCTGGACCTCCCCACCCTCACAGAAAGCCGGGCCCACGCCCAGCGCGAAGTGCAAAGCCTGGACCCCAGCATCCGCCGCTTCCTCAACCCCCACACCTACCCCGTGGGCTTGGAGAAAAACCTGTGCGACTACCGCACGCAGCTCATTCTGGACAAGAAGCCGGTGCGGGGGGCGTAGTGCAGTCTGGGTTTGTCTGAACTCGTCTTCTATTATAAAGCAATTTGTGCAAGTTCGTTAACTCGATAATTACTCTGGCATTCTTTAATTAGTAAGAGGCAAACACCAATGTGGAAGAGCTTGATTTCGGTATTAGTGCTGTGCGTGGGTTGCCAGCTGGGCAGGAACACCAGTCAACTGACGAGTCCAAAGCCACACACTATTTTGGTAAAAGGCTCCCTGATTGGCACGCGCGACACGACTGATTTGCTGACGGGCGTACGCGTTGTTTTCACCCGGCGCTTACCTAACGGCACACATGAAGTCGTTATCGACTCGCAGGGCACTGGGCACTATCAAGTTCGTTTGACCACAGGCGTGACGTACATAGGTGCAATGAGATGGCGCAACTGTGACATTGAAGCGCAAGTAGTCCCTATTCCAATAGAGAAGCCTTCTTTTGTTATGGTAAAGAACTTCTACATGTCTTATCCCGACAGCACCCATTACGGAGGTTGTACAGCCGAATGGGAAAAAGCTCGTTACCACAAATAGACTATGCGTACCGCAGCTCTCCCGAGTCCACCCGCAACGTCACGCCGCTTTCAGCGGTAAGGTACCCCGCCACCTGCGCCGCGTAACCATTGCTTTCCAGCGAGGCCACCACGGCGGCGGCGGAAGCTTCTTCCGTCACGATGAGCATGCCGGTGCCCATGTTCCAGTAGAGGTAGGCGGTTTCGGGGCTGAGGTCACCGATTTCACAGAGGCGCTGCATGGCCGGCAGGGGCTCGAATAGGTTGTCCAGCACCGCGCCGAGGCCGTTTTTGAGGACGCGTTTGAAGTTGTCGGCCACGCCGCCACCGGTGATGTGGGCGGCACCGTGCAAGGGCAGGCCGGCGTCGAGCAGGGCCGCCACGCCGGGCGAATAAATGAGCGAGGGCGCGAGCATGGCGTCGCCCCAGGTGGCGTATTGGTCGGCGTCGGTCCCGTCGTAGGGCGCCTCGTGCCAGTTGTCGCCGAAGAGGCGCTGCAGGGTTTTGCGGGCCAGCGAGTAGCCGTTGGAGCGGAAAGAGGGCGACTGGATGGCCACCACGGCCATGCCGGCTTGAGCGGTGTGGCCGCTCAGGGGGCGCGCCAGGCTGGGGTGCAGGCTGCCGATGGCCGTGGAGCACCAGTTAAAATTCATTTTTGCGCCGGGCCAGCCGCCAATGCGGTTGCCGAGTTCCGCGATTTCACCGCCGGTGATGGCGAGTTGGGCGAAGTTGCAGGCGTCGTGCAGGCCGCGCATCATCTGGTCCACCACGTCGTAGTCGAGGTGGTTCACGTCGATGATGTTGGAGAGGTTGGTGGGCACGAAACCGGCCACGATGAGGTCGTCGGCGGTCATGGCCACCAGGTCGAAGCCCAGCGTGTCGTAGCGGCCCACGCGCTCGGCCACTTCAATCTTGGTCCCGATGCCGTCGGAGCTGATGCCGAGGCGGGCGTTGCCAAAGCGGATTTCGTTGGCAAAGCCGCCGTCGAGGTCCTGGGCAGCTTCGCCGGGCTTACCGGCGCGGTTGGCGAAGGTCTTTTTGGCCCAGCCGTAGGCATTGCGGGAAGCGGCGTTGCCTTCTTCAATGGAGTAGCCGGCGGGGTTGTTTTTGGTGTCGTTCATGGTGGGGGCCTCACCCCCGGCCCCTCTCCGGTGGAGGGGGAGCCACGGCGGCGCGGACGATTTTGATTGATTTAACAGTTTACCTAATCAGGAATTGGCTTGTGGTGATTTAGGTCCAATAGCAATGGCTTTGGGAACCCGGTTACGGTATATAAATCCACTTATGCTACCGTTATAGCTTTTCCCGTTGTACCGATTTTTTATGTATGGTCGCCCGCCATCGCCAGGAGAGAACTCCGTACATAAATACGCTTCCTCTTCTGCATCCAATTCGCGCACAGTGCCGTCAGATTCAACATACACATAGGCAAATCCCTGCTCTTTCCGCAACGGAATGAAATACTTCAAATAACCGAATACTGCCCCAACCACCGCTAGAACAATTACCACGGCAATCAAATAAAAGAATGTCGTTTTCAGGAATACGAATGGGTGTTCCGAATCCATAAGCGCGTTGATAATAGCCATGCAAATAGCCGTTGCAAGCACACGACCAATGACCTTTTTCGCAAACCGGCCCATTACCAAAATTTAAATTAATGCTCAGTCGGCGCGGGCGCTTTCGCACTCACCGACTGGCCTTTTTTATCGCCGCGATGGCTGGCGCGCTCTTCCTGCACGTGGCGCAGGTAATGGGTCACGTCGCCGGTGGGGTACTTGCCGGAGAAGCAGGCGAAGCAGCTGCCGCCGTGGCCTTTCTCTTCGGAGAACAGCTCCTGGAGGTCCTGTAAGTCCTGGTAGATAACCCGGTCGGCTTCGATGTAGCGGCAGATTTCGTCTTCGGTGTAGTTGGCGGCAATCAGCTCGGTGCTCATGGCCATGTCGATGCCGTAGATGCAGGGCGAGACGATGGGCGGGGCGCTGGAAATGAAGTAGACCTCGGAGGCGCCGGCGTCGCGCAGCAAGCGCACGATGCGGCGCGACGTGGTGCCGCGCACGATGCTGTCGTCCACCACGGCAATCTTTTTACCTTCCACAAATTCGCGGATGGGGTTCAGCTTCTTCTTCACCACGTCCTCGCGCCCGGCTTGGGTGGCCACGATGAAGGAGCGGCCCATGTGGTTATTCTTCACCAGCGCCCGGCGGTAGGGCACGCCGATTGCCTCGGCCAAACCGGAAGCGGAGAAGTAGCCCGAGGAAGGCACGTCAATCACCATGTCGGGCTTGAGGCCAGCATTTGACACTTTGCGGGCCAGTATTTTGCCCAGGCGCACCCGCTCGCGGGCCACCAAGCGGCCGTGGATGGTGGAGTCTTCGCGGGCAAAGTAAATCTGCTCGAAGGCGCAGAAATTCTTGGGCAGCTCGTAGGGGTTCTTGTAGTGAACCTGGTAGTCGTTGTCGATGAATATGGCTTGGCCTGGGCCCACGTTCTCCACGAATTCAAAGCCCAGAAAATCGAAGCAGGTGCTTTCCGAAGCGAAGGCGTAGACCGGGCCGGTGGCGCTTTCGCGGCGGCCCAACACCAGCGGCCGAATGGCCAGCGGGTCGGTGAAGGCCAGCAGGCCGTGACCGGCAATGAGTGTGATGGTGGCATAGGCGCCCTTCACCAGCTCCTGGGTGGTTTCCACGGCGTCGAAAATGTCGACGACGGAGAGGTGGTCGAGGTCTTTCACGCGCAGCTCCGAAGCGAAGGTGTACATGATGAGCTCCAGGTCGTTGGTGGTTTTGGGCAGCACGTGGTACTTGTCGTGCAGGCGCTTGGCCACGTCGCGGAAGTTGATGACGTTGCCGTTGTGCACCATCGCCAGGCCGAAGGGGTAGCTGGTGGTGAAGGGCTGGGCCAGGTTGGAATCGTTGGCGCCCTGCGTGGTGTAGCGCACGTGGCCGATGCCGCTGTTGCCCTTCAGCTTCTTCAGGTGCTTTTTCTTGAACACGTCGTTCACCAAGCCCTGACCCTTGTGCAGGTGAAACGACGTGCCGTCGAACGTGGCGATGCCGGCCGCGTCCTGCCCGCGGTGCTGCAGGGCGGTGAGGCCCACCACCATGTCGGCAACAACATCGTCAGGACCGTGAAAACCTACTATTCCGCACATATCAATTGGAGTTATTTCTGGTCAATAAAAACGTCATGTCGAGCGCAGCCG